>CAIQQJ010000181.1 GCA_903873905.1 uncultured Flavobacteriales bacterium | reverse complement strand
TTCACCACAGGAATCACCAACTCCCCATTCCCCGAAGTCACTTTCACAAAATACATTCCACTCACCAAGGAAGAAATTCCATTTGTACGAACAACATGTTTTCCCGAATTCATTTCCCCTTCATTTTCTTCCATCACAACTCTTCCCGACAAATCAAAAATAACAATAGTAACAGAAGAATTTTTCTGAAGATCAACGATAATATTTAATTCCTCCGCAAACGGATTAGGAAAAGCAGAAATTTCAAAAGTGTTTGCTACACCACTATGAACTGAAGAAATGTCAATATGGCTTTTCAATATTCTTCCATTCGCTCCGCAGATATACGCAAGTGTATCGCTCGCCCAAGAAACTCCAGTCAAATTTTCTGTTACGGTTGACATGGTTTCATCATACCAGCTTAAACCGCCATCCTGTGTGCGAAGGATTTTTCCATGGTCACCGCAAACAATTCCTGCCAAGTTATTTGTAAAACGAACGGAGTTCAAATTGCTGGTTGTATTAGAAGATAACGCGTTCCAAGTTAACCCGCCATCCGATGAATGAATCAGGTCACCTGAATTTCCAACAGCAAATGTGTTGCTGCTGGTTCCTGCAGATGCAAAACCGCTGCAATTGAAAAATCCGAAATAAGGTTCACCTACTTGTATCCAAGTTTGTCCACCATCTGCTGTAGTTGCCATGTATCCTCCATCACCAACAATCCAACCATTTAAGGCATCAGCGAAAAACAAATCATTAATGGAAAGATTGGTTCCGCTGTTCAGTGTATCCCACGAAGCACCAAAATCAGCAGTGCGATACAAAATGCCATCATCACCACCTACATATCCGACAGTATCAGTTGGAAAAAATATGCAATTGAAATTCTTTGTCCCTATATGTGCCCAAGTTCCCCAGGTCTGTCCACTATTGGATGATTCCATTATAAAACCACTGTCAGCTGCAATCCATCCTGTGTTATTCGATTGAAAAAAAACATCGTTGTAGGAAGGAGTTCCAGTATTCACCAATGACCATGAAATCCCACCATCCGTAGTTTGATAGGCAACTCCACGAAGAGAAATTTGGTTTTTTCCAACAGCAACACCATTGTTCTCATTCGTAAAACTGATTGAATTGAAATTTGCAGCCGTATTTGTAGTTAAAGTATCCCATTGTGCAAAAGCACCAATAGAAATTATTGTCGCAGCAAATAGTGTAATTATTTTTTTCATAAAAGAATATTGAAAATTTTTAAGAGCCCGAAGTTAATCTAATCGATTGATATTTATTTTTTTCAACTTCCCAACTTGTCTTAAACTCAAAACCCAATTCCAATTCCAACTCTTATAATCAAAGGACTTGCATATGGAGAATCCGGACCTTGGGTTACATTATACAATACAAGAACATAACTGGATAAACCACCAAAACCTTGCTGATAGCCTCCACCAACTAATCCACTATTTAAATTATACCGAACCCCAGGTCTGTAATAAGGATCCCATTCACCATTTAGCACCTCATATTCAGCATCAGCGAAAACATTTTCGAAAACATAATATCTTGCCCAAATGCTTCCACCCAAAATATGTGTGCTTTCAGATGGATAATTCACATAATTAAACTTTATATAATTATACGATGCACCAATTCCCGGAATAAATTTTGGTGTCACTTTGTAACCCACTATCGGGGAAATACCGATACTTGTAACATTTCCGAAACTGAGTCCCATGTTTCCTCCATATACAAGATGATCTTTAAAATTATTGGGGATTAACTTTTTTTCAGCAGCGGTCTGGACTTGTGCCACAACTGTAGTTGTACTGAACAACAAAAAGAAACCCAGTTTTTTTAGCGCTTGATTCATTGGAATAAAGTTAAGAGGATTTCTCCCTCATAATGAAGTAAGAAAGTTTATAAAGGTTGCTTCCAATGTTTTCCGTTAATTTGTTTTTCCATGAATATAATCGTCACAGGCGCAAGCCGCGGTATTGGTTTTGAGACTGCACTTTTGTTGTGTCAGCAGGGGCACCATGTAATTGCTGTTGCCCGAAATGGAATGGGTCTTGAGAAACTTCAATTGGCCGCCCGTTCCAGCAATTCAGATTCTAGATTAATGATCCTTTCTGGTGACTTAACTTCTGAAAAGGACATTCAGGAATTGGTCTATCACTCAAAAGCATTGAACTCCAGGATCGACATTCTGATTAATAATGCCGCCACAATTATCAATAAGCCATTTGAAAAGATCACTCTAGATGAATTACGGAAAGTGTATGAGATAAATGTCTTTGCTGTTTTTCGTCTTACTCAAGCATTGCTACCACTAATGGGTGGAGTTGATGTTTCACATATTGTAAATATTTCAAGCATGGGCGGAGTGCAGGGGAGCACAAAATTTCCAGGGCTTTCTGCCTATAGTTCTAGTAAAGCGGCTATTTCCGTTTTATCAGAATTGCTTGCTGAGGAATTAAGTGATAGGAACATTAAAGTTAATTGCCTTGCATTGGGAGCTGCACAAACAGAAATGCTTGCCCAAGCCTTTCCAGGGTATAAAGCTCCAGTGTCTGCTGGCGAAATAGCCCAATGGATAACGTGGTTTGCAGTAAATGGACACCACTATTTTAATGGTAAAATCCTCCCAGTATCACTAAGCACCCCTTAATTCAATTCAAATACCAAAACAACAGAAAGTTTTCCCTTTGGTCCCCAGCGAGTTAAGGAAGTTATGGAGAATATTAAGCAAAAGGCTTTGCAGATGTGGACTCCAATACTACATTTGCACCCCCGTTAACTGGTGGGGACGTTCTTAGAAAGCTGTAGTTGGTAGGCATAAACAGAGTTTCGGACTCAACCATGGACTTACATACAGAATGCTTTTGGATAAATCCACAATTCATTTCAAGTTTATTTTAAAAAAATATTCAAGAAAGTTTGGAGAAGTCAAAATGTGTTGTACTTTTGCAGCCCGTTTGAAACGAAAGCGAAAAACGGTAGTTCTTTTTTACAGACTGATTTTACTAGAATCCGCGAGGCGACTAGTTCAAAAATAATATCAGAAAGTTCTTTGAAAATATTGGGAAAGGAAAATTAATACAGAATCATCCCTTCTTGGCTGAGAGCCAAGATTGAGAACGAACCAGAGAAAATCGTCCCGACACCCGTCGGGACACCAGATCAAAACTTACAATGGAGAGTTTGATCCTGGCTCAGGATGAACGCTAGCGGCAGGCCTAATACATGCAAGTCGAGGGGCAGCGGGAGTAGCAATACTTGCCGGCGACCGGCGCACGGGTGCGTAACACGTATACAATCTACCTAAAACTGGAGGATAGCCCGAAGAAATTCGGATTAATACTCCATAACATTGCGAGATGGCATCATTTTGCAATTAAAGCTCCGGCGGTTTTGGATGAGTATGCGTTCGATTAGCTAGTTGGTGAGGTAACGGCTCACCAAGGCTACGATCGATAGGGGTACTGAGAGGTTACACCCCCACACTGGTACTGAGACACGGACCAGACTCCTACGGGAGGCAGCAGTAAGGAATATTGGACAATGGTCGCAAGACTGATCCAGCCATGCCGCGTGAAGGATGAAGGCCCTATGGGTTGTAAACTTCTTTTGTATGGGAAAAAACCTCTCTACGTGTAGAGAGCTGATTGTACCATAAGAATAAGGATCGGCTAACTCCG
>CAIQQJ010000180.1 GCA_903873905.1 uncultured Flavobacteriales bacterium | reverse complement strand
TTGGGCATGCAAAAGAAAGTAAGAGTGAAATGAAGACTTTGATTTGAAATGAAACTTACTACTGAAGGCTGTCTGTTGATCTAAAAAAGTCTTTAGAACTTCTTTTCTTTCTTTTTACAAAAGAAAGAAACAAAGAAAATCGCGGCTTACGCGGCATTGCAAGGAGCTTTTGCTGTTCAAAAAATCGGGTCGAAAACCAAATTGGGATTTATGGTTGTGGCACTTTATTCCATGCTGGTTTTCTCCCGCTCGTGCCAGCGCTGATTTTTTGAGATATTTCTTCAGTGCAAATCCGCTAATGCCGCACTTCTGTAAAAATCATTTTCTTCTGATTGAGCTTATAAATTTCAAATTTGGCATTGAACATTCATTGCAATGAAGTTTTTCTGATTTTAACCCAAACCATCCCCCTAAGACCATACACGCTTCTCAACCTAAACCATTTTGCAAATGAGTGGTTGGGTTTTGGATGCCAGTATAGTAGGAAGGTTTGGATGGTGTCTTTCATTTGTGTCATACTATCTTACCTTTGTTTCAAATTATAATAAATGAACAACACCATCCAACTAATAGAATGTCCACGCGATGCCATGCAAGGTATTCATCAATTCATTGATACCGACAAGAAGATTTCCTACATCAATAATTTGTTGAAGTGCAAATTCGATACGCTTGATTTCGGGAGTTTTGTTTCGCCCAAAGCAATACCACAAATGCGTGATACGGCTGATGTGCTGGAGGAATTGGATTTGAGTGCTTCGAATACAAAATTGTTAGCCATCATTGCGAATGTGCGCGGGGCTGAAGATGCGATGCAATTTGAAGAGATATCCTATCTGGGTTTTCCATTTTCCATTTCTGAAACGTTTCAACAACGCAATACGAATTCCTCTATTGCAGAATCCTTGCAGCGCGTGCAGGAAATTCAGAATTTGTGTTTGAAGAACAGAAAAACTTTGGTCGTGTATATTTCCATGGCTTTCGGAAATCCATATGGCGATGTTTGGAATGCGGACATTGCTGTTCAATGGACAAAACGTTTGTCGGATATGGGAATTAAAATCATCGCACTTTCTGATACGATTGGTGTTTCAAATCCTGCATCGATTTCAAATTTATTTACCAGCATCATTCCTGAATTTCCAAATCTCACCATCGGCGCCCACTTGCATACAACACCGGATTCTTGGAAAGAAAAAGTAGAAGCAGCTTACAATTCCGGTTGCAGGAGATTTGATCATGCCATCAGGGGGTTCGGTGGTTGTCCAATGGCAACGGATAAATTAACGGGCAATATGCCAACAGAAAAAGTCTTGGAATTTTTTGCCGAGAAAAAAATAGCAAATGGCATCGATAAGAAACAATTTGGAATTGCGATGGAAGAGGCGGGGTTGATATTTCCGAGGGAATGATTCGTTTTTTACTTTCACTTTAATGCAATCAAGGCGGGAGGCAAAATAAGGGCAGGAGGCAGTAAAAAAGCAATAGAAAATGTCAAAAAAAAATCCCGAAGAATTTCGGGATTTTTTAATTCAATATTATTTCTGATTATCTGTTTCCGAGATCTTCGAAATTCACATCGTCGCTTGATGCACTTACATGCGTGTGATCAACATTGTGATTGGTTTCTGTTTCTGATAATGGCTCACTATTGTGGTGATGTTGCACCGGTGGTCCACCAGGATTATTTTCATTAATGAAACCAATAACTTCCATTAATCCATTTGCAAATTTTTCGAAATCTTCCTTGTACAAAAACAGCTTATGTTTTTCGTACTGAAATTTTCCATCATCACCGAAACGTTTTTTGCTTTCAGTAATTGTCAGGTAATAGTCATTTCCTTTTGTTGCTTTTACGTCAAAAAAGTAAGTGCGTTTTCCTGCCTTAACAGGCCGAGAGAAGATTTCAGGTTGATCGTTGTACCTGTTGTCTTGATTGCCGTGCCCATTTCCGTTTCCGTTGTAGTCCATTTTATTATTATATGGTTGTTAAACAAAATTATAAAAAAAAGGACACCAGAGGCAAGTCAAGGATAGTAATTACTGTCAAATTGGTCTATTTTCGCAATTGAAATTCAGAATAAACCGCCTTTAAAAAATTAAAACATGAAAAAACTTTTCCTTTTATCAGCTCTTTTGTGCTTTCCGCTCATAAAAATAATTGCTCAACCTGTAGGATGGAGTAATGTGCAGGCTTTTACCATTACCAATAATACTGCAGGATTGGTAACAAATTATCAGGCTCATTTTTCAATCAATACGCAAGCTTTAATCAGTGCTTCTCAAATGCTTGCCAATGGAGATGATATTAGATTTGGAAAGAATTGCAGTGGTAGTGTGCTTTACAATTATTGGATTGAGTCAGGAATAAATACCACCACCACTTCCATGTGGGTGAAAATTGATACATTATTCCCTTCTGCAACAAGTACTTTCTACATGTATTATGGCAATAATGCGGCAGCGGCTTCAAGTGCTATTCCGTTGGTATTTATTGGACCAATGTCCTCGACAGATAGTGTTGCAAGCGGTGGAGCTGGTGGAGTAAGTGACAGTCAACGTGGATTTCGCTTTTCTCCAAATGAAGATATTTTGGTAACAGCTTTTGGTAAGCGTGAACCAACTGGTACAACACGTTATGTAACACTTTTCGATTTTTCAACTCAAGCAATTATTTCCCAGCAGCAAGTTGCTGGTGCTGCTGCCCAATATTCCTATCAAAATATTGCAAATCCGATTTGGCTGACAACTGGAACGCAATATGTTCTTGAGCTTTTTCAGGCTACTGGTGATGGATACTATTTTGGAACCTCTTCACAAATTGGTCAGCAATTGACCTATTACGATATGAGATATTGTAATAGCTGTACACAGAACACTTTTCCAACAAATATTTTAACTAATTATCAATATGGTTATCCCGATTTGTGGTATTGGAGAAAAAATACTGTCACTCCTGCACCAACAATTTCTATAGGAACAGGTCCATTGACACTTAATGCAGGTTCTGATTTGACATATTGCTTCGGTGGATCAGGTTCCATTGGTGCTGTTGCTACTGGTGGAGCTGGTTCTTATACCTACAGTTGGTCGCCAACAAATAATTTGAGCGCAACTAATACTGCTGTGGTTGTAGCAAGTCCAACAATTACCACAACCTATACGCTTACAGCTACTGATGCATGCGGTTCCACAGTTACAGATCAGGTTTTGGTTACTGTCAACCAATTGCCTTTGATTGCTGCAGTTGCAGTAAATGATTCAGTTTGTCCTGGTGGAAATGCAAATTTGATTGTTACTGGAACATCTTCTACTTATACTTGGATGCCAGGAAATAATAATTCATCAACTTACAATGTTAGTCCTGGTGTCACAACAACATACACTGTTACGGGCGCTGATGTAAATACTTGCGTGAATTCAACAACTGTTACCCTTACAGTTTCAACAAATCCAACAGTTACTGTTACTGGAAATTATTTCTTTGTTTGTAGTAACGCTGTTACACCATTGATCCTGACAGCAAGTGGAGCATCAACTTATTCATGGAGCTCCGGTGGAAATACTGCTATTGAAACAGTGACGCCATCTGCATCCACTACCTATTCGGTTACTGGAACTACACCACTCGGATGTGTAAATACTGCAACTTATGCTGTGACTGTTGATCCTGCTCCAACCGCCATAACCACTTCAGCAGTAAATGCAGTTTGTCTTGGAACTTGTGATACAATTTTCGGTTCAAGTTCTACTGGATCGGCTCCTTTCGTTTACACATGGACACCAGCAAATCTAATTGGGCAATATATTGTTGCTTGTCCAACTACTACAACATGCTATACCTTGACTGTCCAAGATGCAAACGGTTGCTCTGATACCGCAGTTTCCTGTTTGGATATTAATCCACTTCCAATGATTGCTGCTGCAGGTCCAAATGAAATTTGTTTGGGAGATTCTGCAAATTTAAATGCCACTGGAAGTAACATTGCAACACTGAATTGGTCGCCAGGTTCAAGTTTGAATCCTGCAACTGGTTATACTGTTATGGCAACACCAACAGTTACTACAACTTATACGATTGTTGGAACTTCTCCAATGGGATGCGTGGATTCAACAACACTTACATTGATTGTAAATCCATTACCGAGCGTTACTTACATCTCTTCTTGGACCTCTGCATGTTTGAATGATGGACCAATTACATTAACGGGAGGGCTTCCTGCAGGTGGAACCTATTCCGGTACTGGAGTGAGTGCTGGAATTTTCACGCCAGTGACAGCAGGTAATGGAACGCACGTTATTACTTACACTTACAGTGATGCAAATAGTTGTTCTGCTACTGCAACACAATCGGTAACTGTTAGCGCTTGTACAGGAATTCAGGAAGCAAATTCAGTTGACGGTGTTTATGTTTTTCCAAATCCATTCTCCTCAGTATTGACCATTATCCGTAATTCAGCCGATGATGTTACTGTGAATATTTTTGATGCAGAAGGTCGTTTGGTTTTGAGCAAGAAGACAAATGGTGCTAAAATTGAAATTGAAACTTCCGAATTGGCCAATGGAATTTATTCATTGCAATTGGTAGATGCAACAGGAACGAAAGTAATTCGTGTTGCGAAGAATAATTAGTCAAAAATGCTGATTTTTTTGAGGGAGGCTTTCCATAATGGGAGGCCTCCTTTTTTTATTCATTTTCATAAAATCAATAGTCCTAAATTGATCAATTATTGACAAATCCAAGCAATGAAGGAGTTTACTCAAGGATATCTTCCTTTTGTGCCTAAATTTATTCCTGAAAATAACACTAATACCAAGGTGATTTTATGAAACGAATTCTACTCTTCCTTTCCGCATTTCTTCTTTTTACAGAAGTCTATTCACAAACCAATCCAGGTGATACCGTTGTGGTCCAAGCTTTCACTTTTGGATCTCCTCAAAATTCATGGTTTGTTTTCCCTTCCGACACGATGCGATTTGAGAAGGTAATCATGAAATATAAACTCAAATGTAATCCTGCGCAGAATCCAGCTTGTGGAGAATGGGATTATCTGACGAACACCTATGTTTATGATCACACCGGACTGCTGGATTCTTCCATTGTTATTCAGCCAACTTTAGTTGTCAATTCAACAAGTCCCGATAGTGTTGCCTATTCCAATTCCCCGACGTACTCTTATGATACAACTTGGCAATATTTCATTGTTCACACTTCAACCACTTCATTGACCAATTCAATCATTGGTGCTGGAACAAGTTCTTCCAATGCTCCTTTTGCGGCGAGTAAACCAGTTTCCAGATGTCAGTTTTTGTGGAAAGCTTCTGAAATGACGAGTGCGGGAATGAGCGCAGGAAATATCACTGGACTCCAATTTTATTTGCAGGCACTCGGTGGACAAATGCGGAATCTGACCATCCGTTTCCAAAACACAACTTTGGATTCATTGACCAATGCAACATTTATCGGAACAGGTTTTACAAATGTTTATTCCCAGAACACTCAATTTGCAAGTACAGGTTGGAATAGTTTGCAACTCACCAATCCTTATAATTGGAACGGAACATCCAATTTGTTGGTTGAAATTACCTATGATAATTTGCAAAATTCCACTGACAATGTAATCGCATCTGATTTAACGGCAGCCTTCAAATCAGGTTTGATTTTGGCTAGCAATGATCGCGCAGTTTCTGCAAATCCTGGTGGATATATTGATATTCCAACGAATACATCAGTGGCGGCAATTGATTCCTTCATTACAGTTGCTTATTGGGCATATGGTGATACTTTAACACAACCTCAACCTGGTACATGCTTTGAAGCGATTGATTCAATCGGTCAGCGTGTTTTGAATGCGCACATGCCTTGGAGCGACAGTCAAGTTTATTGGGATGCAGGAAATGTTGCAGGAACTTATGATCGCATCAATAAAGCTGCAACTGCCAATGAAATTAAGGGCCAATGGAATTATTGGGCTTTCACAAAAAATGTTGGCACAGGCACAATGAAAGTTTACCTCAATGGCGTTTTGTGGCACAGTGGCACTACAAAAATTCGCCGCATGCGTTACATCAAGAAATTCAGATTGGAACAGGGAAATTGGGGCGGAGCAAATTCTTATGCAGGAAGAATGGATGAATTTACTGTCTTCAATAAGGAATTAAGTCAAGCTGAAATTCAAGGATACATGGGCCATGCAATCACTCCTGCCGATCCGAATTTTACAAACCTTGCGCTTTATTATAGTTTCAATGAAGGCAATAATATTTCTGTTATTGATTCCGCTGCAGGAAATCATGCGCTTGGATCGTTGTCTAGTGTGCAGAATGCATTGATACCTTCAAATGAACTGACAAAGAATTTTACAGAAACAAAAAATCGTCCACGAATTACATTCGAGCAAGGTGTTTATGTTTCGCATCTTGATTCCGTTCAAGTACTCGATTCCTTGTTGAACATTCCTTTCCAGATTTTTGTTTACAACGATTCAGTTGTAAATCCTGGTCATGCTACCGATACCATTCTTGGATGGCCAGTTGCCACGAACGGAATTGCGGACAGTACAATTTATCTTTCTCATTATGATTATTACACGATTTTCCCTCAAGTTATACGTTATGAATTAGGTAGATATATTACACCTTATGGAAATGGTTTGAGTTTAGGAACTGGTTTCACTTGGACATTTGACGTAAGCGATTATGTAACGCTTTTGCATGATTCCGTAAATCTTGCAGCAGGAAATTGGCAAGAATTATTGGATGTTCAATTCTTGATGATTGTTGGAACGCCACCTCGTGATGTGCTTGACATTAGAAATGTAACAACTGGAAATTTCAATTATGGTATTGCCAGTGATCCAATCGATAATCATGTTGTTCCTGTTACCATAAATATTCCTGCAAATGCAGTGAACTCTAGATGGAAATCGAGAGTTACGGGACATGGAATGGATACACCTTCCAACTGTTCAGAGTTCTGTCCGAAAAATCAATATTACCTTGTGAATAACACACTTGAATACACCAAACTTGTTTGGAGAAATAATTGCGATTACAATCCCGTTTATCCACAAGGAGGAACTTGGGTTTATGATCGCGCAAATTGGTGTCCAGGTTCAGAAGTTTGGACGTATGATTTTGAATTGACGCCTTACGTTACGCCAGGAAATCCTGCAGTGTTGAATCATGATTTCACGCCTTACACAAATACAGGTGGATGGGATTATTACCAAGTGGAAGATCAAGTGGTTTATTACAGCGAACCGAATTTTACATTGGATGCTGCATTGGATGATATTGTTTCACCAACATCAGATCAGATGTACGCACGTTACAATCCGGTTTGTACAAATCCTATTGTGAAAATCAGAAATACAGGTTCAACACCTTTGACATCATTGACCATTACTTATGGTTTGAATGGTGGTCCACAATCGGTTTATACTTGGACGGGCAATCTTCCATTCATGGATACTGCAACAGTTTTCCTTGGAAATTTTGCTTGGGTACAAGGAGCTTCAACTTTCAATGTAACGATCAGCAATCCAAATGGAGGAACGGATCAATATGTTTACAACAATACGAAACATTCCAATTTCACTTATCCTCCAGTGATGCCTTCACAAATGATTATTGAATTGAGAACAAATAATAATGCGTGGGAAGATTCTTATACATTGAAAAATTCTGCCGGTGTTACTATTCTTTCGAGAAGTGGTTTGACTGCCAATGTAATTTACAAAGACACACTGAATCTTCCGAACGATTGTTATGAATTCCGAATGAATGATACAGGTGAAGATGGATTGAGTTGGTGGGCAAACACAGGCCAAGGCACAGGATATATTCGTTTCAAGAAAGTTACTCCTGCTGGAATTTTGAAATCGTTCAATGCAGATTTTGGTGGTGAAGTTTACCAACAATTTACAGTTGGATTGACAAGCGGCATCAACGATTATATTCTGACCAACCAATTGGACTTAAATGTTTATCCAAATCCAACAGACGGACATGTTTTCATTGATGTCAATTTGTTGAAGCGCGATGATGGCTTGATTGAAATTTACGA
>CAIQQJ010000179.1 GCA_903873905.1 uncultured Flavobacteriales bacterium | reverse complement strand
TTATTTGATCCAAGTAATCAGCCACGAAGGAACAATGGAAACAAGAAAGATTTTCGCTCAATAAGACTTATCGAGAGTAAGTTTGTTTGAAAAAGAGAGGCGAGCCAATGCGGTTCGCCTCTCTTTGTTTTTGTATTTGAATACATTTCAAACTCAGTAAATAATTGTTGTTTCAAAAATGCATTAATTCACCTTCCAACTCGCTTCAGGAATCATTGCTTCCAATTCCTTGAATAGGCCATTCTCCGGTTTCACGCGAATTTTTTTCGCATTCATTTCAACACTTAATTTTCCTGCTGAATCGAAAACGTTGAATTTCAAAGATGCGTTTCCAGGATATTTTTTCAGGACAACTTTTACACGTTCAATCAAGTCATCATTCACACATGGAATAGGAAGATTGATGGTGAATTGTTTGACGCGTTTTTCCAAAATTTCACTCAGTAATTCAATGTTTTTTGTCTTGAATTCCAATTGACCTGGAGCATAGGAACGTTCTTGTACCATACCTTTTATCAAAACGAAATATCCCTCTGTCAGAATGTATTTTTTGAATTCTAAATAATCATTTCCGAAAAGTGCGAATTCATGCGATTCAAAATAATCTTCCAGCACAAATGTTCCAAATGCTTTTCCTGTTTTTGTGGTTTTGTGTCCAACACTGGTAATCATTCCACCAATGATGATTTCATGATTTAACCACTTCGGCATGTCTTTCAAATCAGAGACTTTGTGTTTGCAAAATGTTTTCATCTCAATTTTGAAATCATCAAGCGGATGCCCTGATAAATAAATTCCGATTGCTTCACGTTCCAGTTTCAGTTTTTCCATTCGGCCCCATTCTTCCACAACCGGAATTGGAGGTTCCGGCAATTCAATTTCGCCATCCGCACCCATCGAATCGAAAAGAGAAACTTGAGAAGAGTTTTTTCCATCCTGATGCGCTTGGCCGAAACGAATTATTTTTTCGAGAAATGAAGAGGTACCATCTCCTTCATTCTTAAAATAAGTTGCACGATGCAGTTTTGAAAATGAATCCATTCCTCCACCGTAAACCAAATTCTCCAAAGTCTTTTTTGAAGCTGCACGCAAATTGACACGCCGAACCAAATCAAAAACAGATTTATACTGACCGTTTTCTTTTCGTTCGGAAATAATTGCTTCGGCTGCATTTTCCCCAACACCTTTTATTGCGCCCATTCCGAATCTAATTTGTCCGCTTTTATTTACGGAGAAATGAATTTCAGATTCATTCACATCTGGTCCTAAAACAGGGACGCCCATTCGACGCGCCTCTTCCATGAAGAACGTAATCTTATCGATGTTGCCAAGATTATGGGTGAGTACGGAAGCCATATATTCTCCCGGATAATGTGTTTTCAAATACGCAGTTTGATAAGCGACGAAAGCATAACAAGTGGAATGCGATTTGTTGAAAGCGTATTGTGCGAAAGCTTCCCAATCGGTCCAGATTTTTTCGCAAACAGCATGATCGAATCCTTTTGCTTTTGTGCCTTCGCTGAATTTACTTTTCATTTTATCCAGCGTGGCTTTGTCTTTTTTACCCATCGCTTTTCTCAATACATCGGCATCGCCTTTTGTGAATCCTGCGAGTTTTTGAGAAAGCAACATGACTTGCTCTTGGTAAACCGTAATTCCATATGTGTCTTCGAGATATTCTTTCATCTCAGGAAGATCATAAGTGATTTGTTTTCTTCCGTGTTTGCGCAAAATAAATTCCGGAATATATTCAATCGGACCTGGACGATACAAAGCATTCATCGCAATGAGATCTTCGAATTTATCTGGTTTTAATTCGCGCAAATATTTCTGCATACCAGCCGACTCAAACTGAAACGTTCCGTTTGATTCGCCACGTTGATACAATTCAAAAGTTTTTTTATCGTCGAGTGGAATTTTATCAATATCAATTTTGATTCCATGATTTTCTTCAATCAGTCGCAAAGCATCACGGATAATGGTCAGTGTTTTTAAACCGAGAAAATCCATTTTGATAACGCCTGCGTCCTCAATAACTTTTCCGTCATATTGCGTAATGTACAAGTTGGAATCTTTTGAAGTTGCAACAGGAATCAGATCAGTTAAATCCCTTGGTGCAATAATAATTGCAGAAGCATGAACCCCCACACCACGAACTGAACCTTCAAGGATCAAAGCTTCTTTCAAAACTTTCGCTTGCAAATCATCGCCTTTATAGATTACGCGAAGTTTTTTTACGTTTTCAAGATCATCACCGCCGAACTGTTCAACTTCTTTCAATGATTTGGGCCCGTCCATTGGCGCATTCAACACACGACTCAATTCAATTCCTGGTTTATCAGGAACCAATTTTGTCATCATCAAGGATTGATCGAGTGGAAGATCCATCACGCGTGCAACATCTTTGATTGACATTTTCGCAGCCATCGTTCCATACGTAACAATTTGCGCGACTTGATTCTTGCCGTATTTTTCAACTACATAATCAATCACTTTTTGTCGACCCTGATCATCAAAGTCGGTATCGATATCGGGCAATGATTTACGATCTGGATTTAAAAATCTTTCAAAAAGCAAATTGTATTTAATCGGATCGATGTTTGTAATTCCAGTGCAATACGCAACCACAGATCCCGCTGCAGAACCACGACCTGGACCAATGAGCACTCCGATATTTTTTCCTTCATTGATAAAATCCTGCACGATGAGAAAATAGCCCGCGAATCCCATTGTTCTAATCGTAAACAATTCAAAATTGATGCGTTCTTCAATTTCAGGAGTCATCACGGAATATCTTTCATGCGCACCTTTCATGGTGAGGTGCTTGAGATATTCATCTTGATTTCCAAATTCTGTTGGAATGGTATAGTGGGGGAGAAGGATGTCGTGTTTGAGTTTGAGCGGTACAATTTTATCGACAATTTCATTGGTGTTGTCAATGGCTTGCGGAACATCTGAGAAAAGAGTTGACATTTCTTCAGTTGTCTTAAAATAGAACTGATCATTCCAAAATGCGAAACGTTTTCCTTTGGAAGAAAGATCATCGTCCGCCATTTCCTTCATGGAAGGCGTGCTTTGTTTTTCGCCGGTGTTAATGCAAAGAAGAATATCATGCGCGTTGGAATCTTCCACATTCACATAATGTGAATCGTTGGTGGCAATGACTTTTACATTGTATTTGATGGCCCATTTCAACAATACTTCATTCACAATATTCTGTTCAGGAATATCATGCCGCTGTAATTCGATGTAATAATCTTCACCAAAAAGATCGAGCCACCATCTGAACGTTTTTTCAGCCTCTGCTTCACCTTTGCGAATGATTGCTTTCGGAACTTCCGCACCCAAGCAACAGGTAGTTGCAATTAAACCTTTATGATATTTGAGAATAAGTTCCTTGTCAATTCTAGGATATTTTCCATACATCCCTTCCATGTAACCAAGCGAACAGAGTTTTACAAGGTTAGCATAACCTTCCGCATTTTTAGCAAGGAACAATTGGTGATAACGAATGTCTTTCTCGTCGCGCGTGAATTTGTTTTTTGCACGATCCTCCACCAAATAAAATTCGCAACCCACAATCGGTTTTATTTTATTTGGATTTTCAGGTGTGTTATATTTTTGTGCTTCAGCAACAAACTTAAAAACGCCGAACATATTTCCATGATCGGTAATTGCAATGGCACGCATATCATCGGCGACTGCTTTTTTATACAATCCGGAAATGCTTGCGGCGCCATCGAGAAGAGAAAACTGTGTGTGAACGTGAAGGTGATTGAATTGCACGGGCGAATTAATAATTAAAAATTAATAACAGAGGATAAAGATTTTTTGGGGAATAATTTCTGGATTAAAATTACAAAGCGTAAGTCTAGAATCCTCATCAATGTTGATAAGTGGGAGTTTTTGTTAATCCTTATGAAAGGGCATATAATTAAGCGAATGAAAATCTCCGTTTTTGAAGTGTGAGCCCCAGGTTATTTTAAGCAATGATGTAATCGCAAATTTTATTTGTCAGGATTTTTTGAGAATTAGTTTGCCACAAATTAGAATGGCAGAGTCTTTACAATTTTTCAAAGGTTGCTGTTTATCCAAATTCAAGTTCTAATAACTGCTTCATTCCTATTACCTGGCACAACTACGAATGGAGAAATAGCCTTGTTTGATGCTTTTGGACGAAAAATCAAGGACTATGGTAAAGAATTAAATCTTTTTGGATTTCATACCAAACAGGTGGTTTTAAGCGGCACTGAGTCTGGTACATACCACCTTCAAATTTTGGCAGGAGGTCATTCAATAGCACAATTGGACATCGTTGTCCATTGAAAATCAGCAAATTGACATCTGTAACGGAGTGTTTTGATAATATACATTATCGTAACCATCGGGGCCAAAAAGGAGTATAAGGCCTCGGAGCACCCTGCAACTTGCCAAACTATGCCGTCTAATTTTATGAAATTCATTTGGTCAATCCCTTTTGGCCTGATATCTTCGCCCGCAATAGTGCCAATCAGAAATTCTGATTTAATCCGCCTTGGCATTAATAATAAACTACCACGAATCTCAAATTAATATGAAGAGAATTCTTACACTTCTCGCATTTGTGACAATGTTTTCTTCTGCAGCTATTGCGCAGAATGATTTGTCAGTCAACAACATTACAGCGCCAGTTTCTGGATGTGCACTAACAGCTACTGAAAATGTAACCATTAAGATTTTCAATTTTGGATCTACATTACCTGCTGCGACTACGTTTAATGTATCCTATACAATTAACGCTGGTGCGCCTGTTACAGAATTAGTAACTCTTGCAGCCCCTCTGACTTCAAACTCCACCTATACTTACACTTTTGTAACACAAGCGAATTTATCTGTTGCGGGTGCTTATACTTTTGTTGGTTCAGTTTCTTTGGCAGGTGATATTAGTCCGGCTAATGATGCTTTTCCAGGATATGTTGTAACCAACACTGCGCCAAGTGTGGGAGGTACAGTTACCGGTCCTGGAAGTGTTTGTCTTTCTGGCAATTCTGGGAATCTTACATTAGCTGGGCAAACTGGTAATGTGGTACGTTGGGAATATTCAACTGATGGTGGATTTACTTGGATTAACATTACCAATTCCACTACAACTCAATCCTATAATAATTTAACCATACCTACAAGATATCGCGCACTTGTTCAGAATGGCGCTTGTACAACAGCGTATTCATCTGTTGCCATTATTACAATTGATCCCGTTTCTGTAGGAGGTACAGTAACTACTGCCGCAACGGTTTGTACAGGAAGTAATGTTGGGACTTTGACATTATCAGGAAAAACAGGAAACGTAATTCGTTGGGAAAAATCCATTGATGGAGGAGTAACTTGGACGAACGTTGCCAATGTAACTACAAGTCTTATTTATGTCAATCTTGTAATCACAACTCGCTATCGTGTTTTGGTTCAAAGTGGTTCTTGTAGTTCGGTTTATTCCAGTGCTGTAATTATTACTGTTAGTCCACTTTCAGTTGGAGGAAATGTAACTCCACTTGTTTCTACTGTTTGCAGCGGAAGCAATGCTGGAACACTTACACTAAATGGAAAAATTGGAACTGTTGTGCGTTGGGAATATTCAACAGATGGCGGCGTAACATGGATCAGCATTGTCAACGTTACTGTAACACAGACCTATCTAAATATTCTGGCTACCCGTTGGTATCGAGTGAGAGTTCAAAGTAGCCCTTGCTCAGTTATTTATTCCGATACAGCTCAGGTAAATGTTGTTAGTTCTACTCTTGGTGGAATTGTTACACCTGCCGTTTCATCGGTTTGCACTGGAATTAATTCAGGAACATTAACGTTGAGTGGAAGTAATGGAACCGTTACTCAATGGGAATTTTCAATTGACGGAGGTTTGACATGGACTATCGTTGCCAATACTACAACCTCTCTTAATTATACAAACCTCGTTACAACCACAATGTATCGCGCATTGTCGCAAAATGGTGGTTGTACATCTGCCTATTCTGCTACAGCAACTGTGACAGTCAATCCAACTTCGGTTGGTGGAGCAATTACTGGAGGTTCGACCGTTTGTGCATCTGGGAATGGAGGAACATTGACATTAGCTGGGAATATAGGAACAGTGGTTCGTTGGGAATCTTCCACAGATCATATTACTTGGACTACCATTGTAAATGCAACGACATCTCAGGCTTATTTGAATTTGCCAGTTACAACCTATTATCAAGCAATTGTTCAGAGTGGAGTTTGTTCTTCTGATACGGCAATTGAAGATACTGTTGTTGTAGATCCTGTTTCAGTTGGAGGAACAATTGCACCAATAGCGACTACTGCTTGTAGTGGTTTAAATGTTGGAACGCTTACTCTTTCAGGAAATACCGGCGCTGTGGTGCAATGGGAATATTCTACTGATGGTGGAATTACTTGGATTACAATTTTAAATTCGACAACGACCCAAGCGTATAATAATATTACAACAGCAACCATTTACAGGGCCTTGGTGAAAAGTGGTGTTTGCTCACAGATATATTCTGCACAAGCTTTAGTTGCCGTTAACCCTCAGGCAGTGGGAGGGACGTTGTATTCTAATGCAACTGTTTGCGGAGCAGCAAATAATGGAACATTGACATTAGTTGGTTTCAGTGGATCAATTACCCAATGGGAATCCTCCATTGATAATGGTCTCACATGGTCGCCGATTGCAAATATTACAAACACCTATAACTACTTAAATCTTATTGACACTACCATGTATCGTGTTATTGTAGCGAGTGGAGTTTGTCCTACCGACACATCAACAAATGTTACCATCACAGTGGATGCTCCTTCCGTTGGAGGTGCTGTTACACTCGATGCAACAGTTTGTGCTGGTGCGAATGCAGGTGTTCTCACATTGAATGGGCACACAGGAAATGTGGTTGGTTGGGAATATTCAGTTGATGGAGGAACAACTTGGATTAATATTTCAAATACCACCACAACGCAAGCTTATTCAAATTTGATGGTCACCACTATGTATCGTGCTCGCGTTGGAAATGGAGTTTGTCCTTCAGTTACCTCTTCCGTTTCTACAATAACAGTTGATCCAGTTGTTATGGGAGGAACCGTTTCAGGAAGTGCTACCGTTTGTGGAACTGCAAATGCAGGGTCATTAATACTCAATTCTTATTCTGGAAATATCATTTCTTGGGAAACTTCTATTGACGGAGGAGTAACATGGGTCGCTGATGGAAATGTCACAGCAACTGAAAATTATTTAAACCTCATTGATACAACTTGGTATCGTGTTATTGTAGCAAGTGGTACTTGTGGAAATGATACTTCAACAATTGGTATTATCACAGTTGATCCTCCTACAGTTGCAGGAACAACCTCAATGAATGATACGGTTTGTGCAGGTTTGAACGGCGGTACAATTCATCTTGCTGGTTATACCGGAACTGTAAATCGTTGGGAATTCTCAATTGACGGTGGAAATAATTGGATGGCACTTTCCAATACAACAGATTCAATCGTTTATTTGAATCTCAGTCAAACAACATTATATCGTGCAGTGGTCATCAGTGGAGTTTGTACGCCTGCTCAATATTCCACTACCGATACCATCACGGTTAATCCAATGACTATTCCAGGTACAGTCACAGGAAGTGCTGGGACTTGCGAAGGAACTGGAAACGGAGTATTGACATTAACGAATTACACAGGCGTAATTGCTGATTGGCAGATGTCAAACGATGCAGGAATTACTTGGTCACCAATTGGAAATATTACTGCAACCCAAAACTGGAATAATCCATTGGATACAACTTGGTATTGGGCAATTGTTCAAAGTGGCGTTTGTCCTGCCGATACAAGTTCTATTGGAATAATTACAGTTTATCCGAAACCTATTGCTGGATTTACAGCGCCAACTGTTTGTCAAGGAAATCCTACACTATTTACCGATACAACTTCCATCACAAGTGGCGGAATATTATTGCACGAATGGGATTTTGCTGATAACAATGCCTCCGTTTCTACCAATCCAATTCATATTTATGGTTCGGCTAATACTTACAACGTTTCGTTGATAGTTGTATCAGATCACAACTGCTCAGATACCATTATTCAGGCTGTAATTGTTAATCCGCTTCCATCTTCAGTAATCACTTCGTCTGTTCCAAGCCTCACGCTTTGTGCAGGTGACAGCGCAGAATTGAGTGTGACTTCAGCTCCCCAAGTTCATTACCTATGGAGCACAGGTGCAATTGTTGATTCTGTTTTTGCATCAACTGCAGGGAACTATGTGATCACCGTTACAGATACAATTACTGGATGTATTTCTTCTGATTCTGTTACATTAATTGTTTGGCCTAGTCCACATGCAACAGCAGGTCCTGATACCTCTGTAAGCGCAGGCTCCACAATTACATTACTTGGAAATGGTGGAGACTTTTTCTCTTGGTCACCAACTGTAGGACTTGATGATCCGAATGTTGCTAATCCAAGTTGCACACCACCCTATACAGTTACTTACACACTTACCGTTACAAGTATTAATGGATGTACTGATACGGATGCTGTTGTGGTAACATTTGTAAAAGATTACAACGTTGTTATTTCAAACCTGATCACTGCCAATGGTGATGGATACAATGATGTTTGGAATATTCAGAACATCGAATATTATCCAAATAATAAAGTGACGATTTACAATAGAAATGGAATGGTTGTTTTCACACAAGAAAACTATAACAACAGTTGGAATGGAACATTCAACAACAACCAATTGCCAGATGGAACATATTATTATGTTCTCAAATTCAATGATACTGGAGATACCGTAAAAGGTGCCGTTACACTTATCAGCGAGAAAAAATAATTCCTATGAACACACTTATGCCAAGCTATATGAAAAAGTTGCTATTCACAGGCCTTGTAATCGGATCGTTTATCGCTCCATCGCATGCGCAGCAATTGCCATTGTACAGTCAATATTCTGTAAATCCTTTTCTGTACAATCCTGCAACTACAGGTTTGACTAATGAAACGAATGCGTTTCTCGTGCATCGTCAGCAATGGACAGGAATGCCAGGCGGACCAGTCACCAATGCATTTACTGTAGATGGTTTTATGGATAATAAAAACATCGGACTTGGATTTTCCGTATTCAATGATGTACAAGATATCAATGAACGTCTCGGAATTTACACTTCCTATTCTTATCGTTTGAAAATTAACGATGATATGGCAGTTCGTTTTGGATTGGCAATTGGCTTTTTGGATAATCGAATTGATTTTTCAAAAGCAATCGTAAAAGACGCAAACGATCCTATGATGATGAGCCAGATGCAACGCAAATCCGCTTTGGATGCAAATCTTGGAGTGTCTTTCAATTGGAAAGACCTGCGTGTTGGTATTTCCGTTCCCCAATTGATTGGTCAACGTGTGAAGTTTGCGGATTATGATACGCGATCTTTTTATCAATTGAATCGCCATTATGTTGGATCTGTAAATTACAAATGGGTTTTCAACGAAGATCAACAACTCGCTCTTGAGCCAATGGTTTTAGTGCGTTGGTTGCCGCATACTCCTTTTCAATATGATATCAATGCCGCTTGCAGTTGGAAAAATATGGCTTGGTTGGGCGTTTGTTACAGAAGTAATTATGCCATCGGAATTAATGCTCGTATTAAACTTTTTGGAAATCTTTCCGCTGGTTATGCTTACGACATTATTATTACACCACTCAAAACATCTGCAGGAATCAGTCATGAATTCATGCTTGGTTATAAATTTGGACAAATGTCAGGTGCGGCTACAGGCGGTGCACACGAACGTGGAAAATATGATTAAAAGATTTCAGAGAACAAATAAACAGATTACAAAAATCGGTATTTGAATATTGCTTTTGGAATCTGTAAAAGTTTGATCCTGTTTTTTGAATTTAATAAGTGATTTGTGAACGTAAAGAAATTTTACCTGCGGTTTTTTGTTCTGATAATGTTGGTTTCAATCCAACCTGTTATTGCATTTGCACAATCCGGCAGTGAAAAAACAATGATCAGTCATGCTGATGCATTGTTTGCAAAACGTGAATACGAACAGGCTTTCGGTTATTATATGAAATTGAAAGACCTGCATCCAGAAAACGTAGTGTTTCAATTTCGTGCTGGTGTTTGTGCAATCTATCAAGGCGATCCTGAAAATGCATTGAGCTTAATTAAAAGCAGCTATGACAAAGATCCCACTATTACAGATGTGAATTTTTTTCTTGGTCGCGCCTATCTTCTCAATGGACAATATGATGATGCCACCCTACAATTTAATTTGCAGTTGGCAAAAGAAACGGACGATAGTCAAAAATCAAGACTCAATCAATACATCATCAATTGTTCTTCCGCAAAAGAAATTTCAGGAAAACAAACGAATAACATTGTTACCAATGCCGGTCGCCCATTGAATTCTCCTGGCAATGAATTTGCGCCAATTCTTTTTCACAACGATTCCACCATTATTTTCACTTATGCTGGTCCTGAATGTACTGGCGGGAAAAATTACACTTTTGGGAAATCAGATTCTGCAGGAGTTTATCATGAAGATATTTTTCAATCTCAACTTACTACGTCCGGATGGTTTGCTCCACAGGGATTAAGTGAGAATCTAAATGGAATTGAACATGATGCAGGAACAGCCATGTCACCTGATGGAACTATTTTATATATCTATCGTTCTTCCAATTCAGATGGTGGTGATATTTATATGTCAAGAAAAGCTGGAACAGATTGGACTTCTCCTATGAAATTAGCTGGTGAAATCAATAAGCCTGATTCTTGGGAAGGAAGTGTTACAATTACAAAAGACGGTAGAACAATTTATTTTGCAAGTGATCGTGTTGGTGGATTTGGTGGGAAAGATATTTATCGAGCAACATTAATCGGTGATACCGCTTGGGGAAATATTTTGAATCTTGGTGCCAATGTGAATACGGAATTTGATGATGATGCACCGTTTCTTGGTAATAATGAAAACACATTATATTTCAGTTCTCGCGGTCATAACAGTATGGGCGGGTATGATATTTTCTTCTGTGGATTAGGAGCAGATATGAAGAGTTGGGAGTTGGCACAAAACATGGGTGCGCCAGTTAATAGTACTGCTGATGATATTTTTTATCAACCAGCAAAAGATGGATTCAGTGCAGTTTATTCTTCCAATAGAGGTGGAGGAAATGGAATGATGGATTTATATTTTTCATCACCTGGAATCCCTGCTGCCGAATTGGTAACGCTTCGCGGAAAAGTGACCTTAGATGATAAACCAACGTCGGCCACGGTGACAGTAGCCTATACAAACAAAAGCGATATTCAAGGTGATTATAGTGCCAGTGCAGATAACGGAAATTATACAATCAATTTACCTAAGGGAGAGAACTACAAATTGTATTTTCTGGTTAGTGGTCAGGATGACTCTTTGAAAACTTACGATGCGACAGAAATTCAGACCTATACTACGCATGAAATCAATGTGAATTTTTATTCTGATGAATTTAGGATGGCACATCCTGAAAAATTCGGAAAGTTGAGTTCGAAGGATTCCATGAATGTTGTTACAATTCAGAAGAACACACAAATCATCGACAAATTGCATGGCATTCGCACGGTGAATGATTCTAGCAGCCACTTTACCCAAGAAGATAATGTTACTCCAGCAGAACCTGGCTTTTACGTCGTAATCGGATCATTTAAGAATATTGATTATGCGAAACGAATGGAATTAAAAGTGAAAGACAAACCACAATATCCAAAAGTTCAACTCGCCTACAATAAAGTAAATGGATTCATGTACGTTACTGTTGGCCATCCAGCCACACAAGATGAAGCAGTAGCGTTAGCAAGGGAAGCAAGGAAAGAGTTTGCGGATGCGTGGGTGCAAAATCTACATTGATGTTTAGGAAGGGATAATATTTTTTTTCAACTTGCGCTACCCCTTTTTTGACTTCCGAATTTTCTAGAATTAGGGCTCGCTATTCGCTTTTACGCCTCGCGATTTTTTTTCTAAAATAAATTATCAGTGAGCTGAGGGGTAACCACTACTATCCCTCACGCAATAATAGTTTGCTGAGCTACTTTGTGTCTTGGTGGCAATAAAAAGTATTACTGAAAAACGTTTTTCAATAAATTTCCTTCAAGCGATTTGCAATTTCCAAAACAGCAGGACACACCATTGTATTTCTCATGGTGATGTCGAGAATTTGGTGAACGCGTTTTCTATCTGTGTGAGGATAACCACGACACGCAGTAGGACGGTCTTCATAAACAATGCAATAATTTTCAGAATCCAGAAAGGGACACGGCGCTGTATTCAAAACAAAATCTCCATCCTCATCCATGAATAAATATTTTTCAATGAAAGGCCCGACACCCATCTTCAGTGCCTTCGCAACACGTTCCATATCTTTCTGTTTGAAAATGGGAGAAATTGTTTTGCAACAATTCGCACATTTCATACAATCTATTTCCTCGAAAACTTCATCATGCAATTTATGAATCGTGTCGTCCAAATCTTTTGGTTTGGTGCGCGCCAGTTTTTCGAATAATTTTTCGTTTGCTTTTTTTGCTGATGCAGCCTCTTCACGGAATTGTGCTAGTCCCATTTGATAAAAATACGGTGAATTTTGAATTCATTTCAAGTGGAATAAAATATGATTTAAGTCACGTTTTCAACATTCAAAAATAATCTTCACTTATAGTGTGAATAGGAAGAGTAGACTTAGAGTTATTTCCAACGGACCTCATTGATTATTTTTAGTATTTTCGTCCTTCTTTTCTACCAACCTGAAACGGAATTATCTAAATAAGAAATGAAACTAGCAGTACCAAAAGAAACTAAGTTCAAGGAAAATCGTGTAGCACTTACGCCTGATGTGGTGAAAGACCTTGTGAAAAAAGGTTTTGAAGTAAACATTGAAAGTGGTGCTGGTATGAATTCCTTTTTCGCTGATGAAGCTTATACAGCTGCAGGTGCAACGATAGTTGCCGATGCGAAAAAACTTTACGCTGATGCGGATGTGATTTTGAAAGTGAATGCTCCTTCTCCAGAAGAAATTGCTGGAATGAAGAAAGACGCAATTCTTCTTTCGTTTTTATTCGCAGGAACAAATCCTGATGTGGTGAGTGCTTGTTGCAAAGCAGGAATCTCCGCATTTTCAGTTGATGCTGTTCCAAGAATTTCACGCGCACAGAAAATGGATGCGCTAAGTTCTCAAGCGAATCTTGCAGGTTACAAAGCCGTTCTAATGGCAGCCAATCACATTGGAAAAATTCTTCCAATGATGACCACTGCAGCAGGAACAATCAAGCCTTGTAAAATTGTAATCTTTGGTGCTGGTGTTGCCGGTCTCCAAGCAATTGCAACTGCAAAACGTTTAGGTGCTGTTGTTGAAGTAACAGATATTCGTCCTGAAACAAAAGAGCAAGTTGAATCACTCGGTGGAAAATTCATTGAAGTGAAAGGTGATGCTTCTGTAAAAATTGAAGGCGGATATGTGAAAGGTGTTTCTGAAGAATTCTTGAAAATGCAACAGGAACTTGTTGGTAAACATGTGATGGCGGCTGATATCGTTATTACTACCGCTTTGATCCCTGGAAGAAAAGCTCCTTTACTCATGACGGAAGAAATGGTGAAGAGCATGAAATTCGGTTCTGTAATTGTCGACATGGCAGTTGAGTCGGGTGGAAATGTTGTGGGAAGCGAATTGAATAAAAATGTTGTGAAGAATGGTGTTACAATTATCGGCGAAGGAAATATTCCTTCTTTGCTGCCGATGAATGCAAGCGATCTTTACGCGAAAAATATTGCAACCTTCCTACTTCATCTTGCCGATAAAGACAAATTCAATTGGGAAATGGAAGAGGAAATTACAAAAGGATCGCTCATCGTTCATAATGGTGTAGCTGTTCATCCTTCTGTTGCAAAACCAGTTTCAGCTTAATACAAAAAAAATAATTTATGCACGAAGTTCACGAAATCGCTAAAAATGTTTTAGCATTCATCAATGACAATAAAGGGATGCTTTATTTTGTCATTCTTTCCGTTTTTGTTGGAATCGAAGTTATCGGTGGTGTACCAACTGTACTTCACACACCTTTGATGTCCGGTGCAAATGCGATTCACGGTGTTGTAATCGTGGGAGCCATTCACGTAATGGTGCACATGGAGAATCCAACAATGCTGGCTTTGATTTTAGGATCACTCGCAGTTTTGCTTGGAACTCTAAACGTTGTTGGTGGATTTGTTGTTACCGACCGAATGTTGGAAATGTTCAAGAAAAAGAAATAAAAAACAATTTATAATTTTCGAATTTAGGATTTCGAAATTCGAATTGTTTAATCATTGAATCTTTGAATTTTATAATTTATGAAAACTAATCTATTAGAAGTTTGTTATCTCATTGGTTCGGTAACTTTCATTATCGGTCTCAAGATGATGGGAAATGCAAAAACCGCTCGTAAAGGAAATCTCATTGGGGCATTTGGAATGACCATTGCAATTTTCGGAACGATTTTTTTGCATACCAATGAAGTAAGTCCTTTGATTTATGGTTTGATCGCGGGAGCAATTGTTCTTGGATCAATTGTAGGTTGGATGGCAGCGAAAAAAGTGCAAATGACAAAAATGCCTGAACTTGTTTCCATTTTCAATGGAATGGGTGGTGCTTGTGCTGCGTTGATTGGATTGATGGAATACCAACACAACATGAACAGTGTCGGTTCGTTGATTCCTATTATCGCAGGATTGGTAATTGGAAGTGTTTCTTTTTCGGGATCTGTTATTGCATTTTTGAAATTGAATGGAACATTAAATAAACCAGTTCGTCTTCCTGCTTATAATGTCATCAACAATGTTTTTATGTTGGCGGTTCTTGCATTTGCAGCTTATATGGTGGTTGGTCCAGGAACGAATCATTCAGCTTTTACACACGTTGCTGATAATTCATTGGAAACAGTAATTTCTTCAAGTGCAAATCTGTATTTGTATTTGCTTTTTGCAGCGGCAATTGTTTACGGAGTGCTTTTCGCATTGCCTATTGGAGGTGCCGATATGCCAGTTGTAATTTCTTTGCTAAACTCATTTACAGGATTAGCTGCAGCATTTGGTGGATTCCTTTATGGAAATTACGCGATGTTGACTGGAGGAATTTTAGTTGGATCTGCTGGAACATTGCTTACACTTGCGATGTGTAAAGCGATGAATCGTCCTTTGAGCAATGTTATTTTCGGCGCATTTGGTGGCGGTGGAGCAGCAGCTGGTGGAGATGAAACAAAAGGTTCGATCAAGGATATTAATGTGAGTGATCTTGCGGTGTTGATGAATTATTCCAAAAAAGTTGTAATTGTTCCTGGTTACGGACTTGCAGTTGCACAAGCACAACACGTTATTCATGAATTGGAATTGTTATTGGAAGAGCGTGGTGTGGAAGTGAAATACGCAATCCATCCTGTTGCAGGACGTATGCCAGGTCACATGAACGTTTTGCTTGCGGAATCAAATGTTGATTACGACAAGTTGGTTGAAATGGATGAAATCAACGCTGATTTCCCAAATACAGATGTTGTTTTGATTGTTGGAGCGAATGACGTTGTCAATCCAGCAGCGAAAACAGATCCTTCTTCACCAATTTATGGAATGCCAATTCTTGAAGTTGATAAAGCGAAACATGTTATCGTAAATAAGCGTTCTATGAATGCAGGTTACGCTGGTATCGACAACTTATTATTCTACGATCCAAAATGTTCGATGTTCTTTGGTGATGCGAAGAAAGCTTTGACAGAATTGGTTGCGGAATTGAAAACACTCTAGCCTTCGATACGATTTCGAAGGATCAGATTTTCTTCGACAATTATTGCAGTCGAAATCTACTCAGTCTGACAAATAATAATTGTCTGACTGAGTATTTTTTTGTCATTCTCTTTTTGAATTTAACTTGCCAGACAAGAAAAATAAAGTCTGCGTGAGGGATAGTAGCGGAAAGCCCGGAAGCCGCAGTATTGGGTTTTCAAACCCGACACTGCGGCTGAGGACTTGCAACGAATAGCCCGACCCGACGCAGGAGGGACACGCCCTTATGATTACAGATTATTTGATTATCCCAAAGGGACCACTATGTGGCAGATTACCAATGAAAAAAAAAGTCCTTGGGCGAAAAAAAAGGCAGTAGTCAAAAAGGAGCTGGTGGCAGATGAAATATGAAAGAACCGTCTCGATGCTGAAAAGACTTGTTGCACAAGCAGACAAATGAGTGGCAGTTATCAGTAAAAAAACGCCAATTCTTCGGCTATTTCCCTTTTACAAATTTCGTTGAAAAGCTTTTCTTTTCCGTTTCGATTGTAACAAAATACAAGCCGCTTGAAAGCATACTGATGTCGATAATGTTTTGATTGGTAGAAGTTGAGAAAATAAAATTCTTTTCCAAAACCAATTTTCCCTTGGCGTCAACAATTTTTGCTTTTGCATTTCCTGTAAAACCATTTCCGTTTTGAATAGAAAGTTGGTCGGCGCTAGGATTTGGAAAAACTGAAATGGAATTGTCGATGGTCAATTGATTGATGCCACTGACAATCGTATTGTTTGCGGAAATAATCCAATAGTTCGGATCGAAAATCAGACTGTCGGCATGAAATGAAAGTTGCACTGAAAAAGATTCACCGGAAAAATTATTTTGTACGCGTATGATTGTATCCTGTGTTGCATTTTTGAATTTAATTTGCAAAGGCAATTCGTAAAATGGAACAGATGCATGCGACTGTGTTTGATTAACAGTGAACGAAGCGAGATTACTCGCATTCTCATTCCATGAAAAATGGTAAGAAGGAAAACCTTCACCCATAAACCAATCTGCAAAATACCAGGAAAGATTTTGTCCACTTGAAAGTTCCATCTCGTGTTGGAAATTTGCAGTAGTTGCGAAGCCGTATGCATAGTGGTTCAAATAATTATTTATACCAGCAAAAAATGCGCTATCGCCAATTACCCAACGAAGCGTGTGTAAAATGAGTCCTCCTTTTGCATAGGAAAGTCGCGAATCGAATACACGATTCACGGTAGTGGTATCTCCACAATAAACAGAACCGTCGGGTTGGCTCGTTACATTACTCATTCTTCCTGTGATGTACGGCATCCAATAAATAGTTGGTGCATAATGTTCGTAACACAATCCTGCGCAGTAAGTGGCAAAACCTTCGTTGAGCCAGATGTCGTGCCAGTTTGCGCACGTTACTTTATCACCGAACCAATGATGTGCCAATTCATGAGAAAGTAATTCGTAAGAAAATCCACCTATGAAAGTCATCGTTTGATGTTCCATTCCACCACCCCAACCAAATTCTGTGTGACCATATTTTTCATAATGAAAAGGATATTCTCCAAAGAGCGTGTCATATAATTGCATTTGCGGAATAATATCTGGGGTAACAATTTGAGCAAGAGGGAGATCTTCCGGATAAACATAATTGATCACTTTTACCGTATCGCCATTGAAAGGAACAAGATTGGTATAAACGGAATAATTTGAAACTGCAAAACAAACCAGATACGCTGCAATTGGATAACGATGTTTCCATTCACAAATCCGGTTGGGTCCTGAAACAAAATCATTCACAAGAATTCCATTGCTCGCAGCACGATAAGCAGAAGGGCTTGTGACAATGATATCTATCGAATCAATTTTATCGGAAAGATTTTGTTTGCAAGGCCACCAGTCTTTTGCGCCATAAGGTTCCGACAATGTCCAAAGCACTGGAGTGCCTGCATGAACATCTGTAGCGAATGAACCGAATCCATTGTTGGGTGGAATTCCTTGGTAACAAATGGAAACGGAATCAACTGTTGCGGCGGGAAGGGAAGCGGGAAAATTTACTGTAAGAATTTCTCCAGTGTGTGTGAACGTAATTTGTGAGTTGTGATATAATACACTATCCACTACCATGGCAGCAGATAAGTCAAATTCCATTTGTGAATAAGGATTGTTGGGGATGAAATAAGTGGTGACAGCACCATTGATATAATATACTGCAGGATCAACTGTCCAATGGCAACGCTGATAAATGATATTCGAATTATCAATGGCTAAGATTGCCGGGGCGAGACGATTTGCACCAAAACCTTTTTTCTCAACATTTGAAATGGTTTGTAAATCGATTTGCGCATTGAGAAATAATGGCAATGAGAAAATGGAGAGAAGAAATATTTTTTTCATGTGATTAAATTGTATTATTAAAGATAGGGAATTCTCACCGCTCTCTGCCCCTTTCCAACGAAAGCATATTTGTTAACTCATTTTGCCGCTGATACGCTAAGTAAACGGAGTCTTTTTTTTTCAACTTTCCAACTTTCCAACTTTCCAACTTTTCAACTTTCCAAATTCAACTTTGCAACTTTCCAACTCGTTTTAGTATGTCATTCCCATGTTATAAAAAACAAAGGCCCAGATATCAGCGAATTCTTCAATCTGTTTATCGGTTGGTTTTCCTGAACCATGTCCTGCGTTTTTGTCAATGCGAATTAGAATTGGATTATCGCCTTGTTGTTTTTCCTGCATGGTTGCTGCAAATTTAAAAGAGTGTGCAGGAACAACACGATCATCATGATCGCCAGTGGTAATCAATGTTGCGGGATAACTTACTTCCTTGATATTATGAAGCGGTGAATATTTGAAAAGGCAATTGAATTCATTTTCATTTTCGCTCAAACCATAATCACTCGACCATGCGCGACCGATGGTGAATTTGTCGTAGCGCAACATGTCCATTACACCAACCATTGGAATGCAAACTTTATAAAGATCTGGTCGTTGTGTTTCACACGCACCAATGAGCAATCCTCCATTTGATCTTCCTTGGCAAGCGAGTTTTTCCTTGCTCGTGTATTTTTGTTCGATCATATATTCAGCAGCCGCAATAAAATCATCGAATACATTTTGTTTGTTGCATTTTATTCCGCCTTGGTGCCAAGTCTCACCATATTCATCACCACCTCGAATGTTTGCCACACAATAAACGCCACCAGATTCCAAAAATACAGCGCGATCAATTCTAAATTCTGGAGAATAGTGAGATGTAAATCCACCATAACCAAAAATGAAACATGGATTATTTCCATCCATCTTGATTCCTTTTTTGTGCGTGATGAACATTGGGATTTTTGTGCCGTCTTTGCTTGGATAAAAAACCTGTTCCGTTTCGTACTCTTCCGTTTTGAAATCAAGATTCGGTTTGAAATAGAGTGAAGATTGTTTTGTGTTGAGGTTGTATTTAAATATTGAAGTCGGACCGGTAAATGTTGCGATGCTCATGAAAACCAAACTGTCATTTCGGTCGGAACTCAATTCACTGACAGAAACCATTTTTTCCATTGGCAAATCGCCTTCCTTATTTCCCTTCTTATCGAAAATCATCAATTGTGATTTTACATCGACGAGATAATTTGCGATGTATTTATCGCCAGCAAGCGAAACTCCCTCGAGCATACTTTTCGATTCTGGTATAATGGTTTTCCAATTCGCTTCTTCGGCATGATCAAAATCGATTTCCACCAATTTGTAATTGGGTGCATTGTGGTTGGTTCGAACAATCATTTTTCTTCCAACAATATCCAACACGCCATAATCATTTGATTTCTCATTGAGATCAACAATGGTTTTGAATTCTGATTTTGGATTATTCAAGTCTTTCACCATGAATCCATTTCCACTGGTGAATTCAGAGGAATAAATGATTAACCAATTTTGATCTTCAGTAACCTGTGGACTGAACATGCGATTTGGATGTGCATCATCTTTGTAAACGAGCATGTCTTTATCCTGGGCATCGCCCAATTTGTGAAAGAATAATTTCTGGTTTTCATTCTTGGAAGAAAGTTCACTTCCTACCGGAACATCATAATGCCCGTAGAAAAATCCATCACCTCTCCAGGAAGCGCCAGAAAATTTTATCCATTTCAAATGATCATCCAATAATTTTCCAGAAGCAATTTCCAATACATTGAATTCTTCCCAATCAGAACCAGCTTTACTTGTTCCATATTGCATGTATTTTCCATCATGTGAAACTTCCCATCCTTGTAAAGAAGTTGTTCCATCGGTAGAAAGTTTATTCGGATCCAACAACATTTTTCCTGCTCCATTCAATTCGTCTTTGTAAAAAAGAACCGATTGGTTTTGCATGCCATCATTTTTCGAATAGAAATATCTTTTGCCTTTTAAATAAGGCGCACTCATCTTTTCAAAATTCCAAATCTGACGCAAACGATCACGGATTTTATTTCGGAAAGGAATTTGAGCCAAATAATCTTGTGTTACTTTATTTTCTTCGTCTACCCATTTTTTGGTGGAATCAGAATTGTCATCTTCAAGCCAACGATAGGGATCAGGAACTTTAACACCGAAATAGGTATCAACTGTATCAACTTTTCTGGAATGCGGATAGGTGTATTTTTTATTGGCAGAATTCTCAGAAGAACAGGCAACTATTGCCAAAGAAAAAAACAGTGGGAAGAGACGTTTCATTTGGAGATTTTAATGATTAGCAATGTAAATTTAGCTTTTTAAGAGGGACGTGGGACGAAAAGGGGACAAGGGGTGGGAGAATTTGACAGAAGGCCAATTCAATGGTTTGTAGAAATTGTTTTTCTTTTCTCGTATTGGAAGTTTTCGTCACTCATCTATTTTTTCTGTATTTTTAGACTCCAAAAAAAATCCAACAATGTCAGAAGAAACCGCACCACAACAAGTGGAAAAGGAAGTTGCAAAAGTTGAAGCTGCAGCTATTAAAATTCAAAATGTTTATCGTTTGCAAAATGGTGAATGGACGGATTTTGAAAATGGAGAAGTTGTAGATAAAGCGGATTTCTATAAGATATTTCATCGTGAAATGTTGTCGAATGGTGAACAGGTTTGTGAAATTGAATATGACAAGGATGGGAATGAATTGCAAAAAACGGCAAATACATATGATGAAAATGGGAATGTTATTCTTCATGAACTTTTCACAGAAGGAGTTCTTGTAGAAAAAACGGAAATCGTTTACGACGAAAAGCAAAATGTAATCAAAGAAACCCGCGAGTTTGATGAAGGGTTTCCATTGACAACATTTTTTAAGTATGACGAAGAAGGTCGTGTGATAGAGAAGCGAGTGGATGATGTTGATGGCGAATTACAAAAAAAAGAAACCTTTGCTTATCATCCGATTTGGAAAGACAAGATTGTAAAACATGTGTTGCTGGATGAGGAAGATCAAATTACAATTGAGGAGGACAATGAATGGGAGGAACGCAGTGGTGAAGTGAAAGCGAAAAGGTTTGTGGTGAGAGATATTTCCATGGGAAAATATAGAAGGACTGAGTTTTTTGATCCGCGCACGCGTGAAGATAAAATTGCGATTGCAACTTTCAACGAAAAGGAAAAGGTGCAGGAATATGTAAAAATAATATTCGATGAAAAAGACCGTGAATTAGAGGAGCATTCTGTTTCCGTAAATGATTCGGATAATTTCATTGTTTATTACACGTACGATGCTTTGGATCGTGTAATTGTTCAGGAGCAACATCAAGGCGACAAAGTTGTCAGTAAGATCAATCGCCGTTTTGGAAACGAAGGATTGGTGGAATTGATTGGCATTCGTTCTTTCACTCGTGGGAGTTATGTGGATGCTTTTGAATATGAATTTCATGAGAAGTAAAGTTTGAAAGTTGAAAAGTTTGAAAGTTTAGAAGCTGTCCTTTGTGCACTCTGCGCCTCTGCGGCAATAAATTTTCAATGATGTTTTTTTTTCGCCGCAGAGGTGCAGAGGTCGCGGAGTTCTATTCAAACACAACATTTCCAATTCGAATGACAACTTTCGTTCCTGATGGATTTTTTTCCTGATCGAACAAATCGATAATTTCCAAATTGCTTTTCGGCATTCCTTTTTCATTCGCTTGTGCTAAACGTTCACGCGTAATTTCCAGTGCCGCTGACTTATGATCTTTTTTGGTTTGCGATTCATATTCTTTCGCTTTTGTCCTGCCAACGCCGTTATCCTCAATTTCGCAAATCACAGATTTTTCATTGAGCATAAAACGAATGTCAATTCTTCCGGGTTTTTCTGTGAGATGAAGCAAGCCATGTAATACAGCATTTTCTACGAAAGGTTGAATCAACATCACAGGAATAAAAGTTGCTTCTGGATCAATGCGCTGATCGGTTTCGATTGAAAATGTAAAGCGGTTTCCATGACACAATGCTTCAAGTCCAAGATAATGTGAAAGTGATTCCGTTTCGAGTGCGATACTCGTATAGGCGTGACGTGAATTTTCCAATGTGGCACGCATCAATTTTCCGAATTTCGCCAAATACCTTCTTGCTTCTGCCGAATCATTTCTGGCAATGAAACCTTGAATGGATTGCAATGCATTGAAAATAAAATGTGGATTCATTTGCAAACGCAGGGCTTTCTGTTCCAATTCTAAAACATGTTTTTCCAGTGTAACTTTTTCAAGCAGCTGTTTTGTTTTTTTCTTAATGAGTCGTACACGCCATGAAAAAATAATTCCAATTATCAAAAGAATAAATAAACCAGCAATAATTCTGAAGGGCCAAGTTGCCCAAATAGGAGGAGTGATTTTAAAACTGAATTTTTGCATTTCACTCCAGAATCCATCAGAGTTTTTTGCTTGCACTGAAAAGATATATTCTCCAGGAGGAAGATTGGAGTAGGTGGCTTGACGTTCATTATTTTCAGGCGACCATGTTTTGTCAAAACCAATCAACATCCAACGAAACTGAACGCCTTCTGGATTTCGCAAATCAATTCCTGTGAATTCAAAACGTAAATGATTTTGTGTGTAGGGTAAAACAAGTGAATCGGGAATAGGAAACCATTTTGTTTTTGCTGAAGCATTCCAATAGGGTGTGTTTTGTATTGGATCAAAAAACAATCGGATGCCGGTGAGATGCACACGAGGTGATTCTCTATTGATGATATCGTTTTCAGAATTATAAAGACTAGCTCCGCTAATTGTTCCAAACCAAACTCCATTCGCAGTGTCAAGACAAGCTGCATTCAAGGATGTTTCAATTCCTATTAATCCTTCTCCTTTTCCATAATGTTTGATGGAAAGAATATTTCCTTTTTCATCGTATGCAATTTTATCCAATCCTTTTTCTGTTCCCACCCACAAATTTCCATCGTGATCACAAATCATTAAATAAATATTATCCGAGGCAAGGCCATCTTTTTTGGAATAATTTCTGAAATGATTTGTAAGATCATCAGGCAAGGGAGTGGCATGTCGTGAGATTCCGCCACCTGCAAAACCAAACCACATATTTCCAAATCGATCTTTAGTTACACAACGAACATAATTTCCTGGAATGCCATCTTTCATTGTGAATTGTCGAATGAAAGTAACGCCGATGCTGTCGTATTGAATATAAAATATTCCACCGTGAACACTTCCCGCCCAAACACTTCCGCCTTCGTCTTTTGCAAATGAATTTATTCTATCATCTGTTAATCCGTTTTTTTTATTGACGTGTGTGAATGAATTTACTGCAGGATTAAAAATTGAAATTCCTCCGCCTGCTGTTGCCATCCATTCACGATTGAAATTGTCAGTAAAAAAATCATTTACGTAATTCCCACTAAGTCCATTCGAAGAATTGTAATGATGAAATGTTCCATTCTTCAAACTATAAGCTCCATCACCAACCGTTCCAAACCACATTGTGCCAGTAGTATCTTCTCCGAAACATCTCACTTTTGAAGATGTAAATCCAGCACCTTCATAATAATTCGTGTAGTATGTTCCATCGTATTCCGTCACTCCACCACGAGAGGTTGCAAACCACATTTTTCCTTTCTGATCACAATGCACTGAATACACCCACGTTCCCATGTCTCCGCTTTTTTCATTGAAGTGAATGAAACGTTCTCCATCCAATTTGCAAGCGCCTCCTCCAGAAGTTCCAAACCAAATATTTCCCCATGTATCTTCCAATAATGACATGACACTATTACTGCACAATCCTTCTCGTTCTGAAAATTGCTTTACTTCAAATTCTGAAATTCTTGTTACGCCAGAAGAAGTTCCTACCCAAATTTTTCCTGCACGATCTTGAATCATACACTGAACTGAATTATTGGAAAGTCCATCATCCACTGTTAAGCGTGACACCAATGTATCTGTCAATTTTATCAAACCGCTTCCATAAGTTCCGAACCACATTGTTGAATGATTGTCTTTTAGGATTTCCCTTACACCAATCACTGGAAATCCTTGTTTCTTTCCATAGAAAAATGTTTTTTCATTCTCAAGTCGACATGCTCCTTGTTCTGTCCCTAACCAGATTTCCCCTTTCACACCTTCCGTAATGCAATAAACACGATTGGAAAGAAGTCCATTACCATAAACATAATCATGGACAAGAAGATTGTTTTTTAATACAACTAGTCCGCTGTCATTGGTTGCGATGTAAGTGAGTTGGTCTTTTCCAAAATAAAAATCATTGATGGCGCCATTGCTTCCTGGGAATTTCATTTTGTGAAAATGTTCACCATCGTACCATGCAGCTCCCTCGTCCGTCCCAATCCAGATGTTTCCTTTCGGATCAATTTGCAGACAAGTGATAAACATGCTTGGCAAACTATCATCTTCCGTAAAAGTCTGGAATTGTTGTCCATCAAATCTGCTTAATCCTCCACCGCGCGTACCCAGCCACAAATACCCGCGAGGATCTTCCGCCATAGTGTAAACTTGCGATTGCGCGAGACCATCGGCAACGGAATAATTATGGAAATTATATTGCTGTGCAAAAATGGAATTGCAGAACAGCACAAAAAAAATAAAAATTGGAAAAGGCTTCTGCATAAAATTGAACACACCAAGTTAGGAAGAAGGATTCAATAGATTCAAGAATTTGATACTAGTGCTCAACTATTTTTCCATTACTATTTTTAATATTTATAGTAGGGCATGTCAAGAAATAAAAAAACCGCTCATCAGTGATAAGCGGTTTTTCAATAAACATTCAGCATGTTATTTCGCCGAAGCAAGATAATTGGCAACACCTTCATGTGTCGCTTTCATTCCTGTCTTTCCTTTTACCCAATTTGCAGGACAAACTTCTCCACTTTCCTCGTTGAATTGCAAAGCATCCACCATACGAATTGCCTCTTCCACGTTACGTCCGAGCGGGAGGTCATTGATCAATTGGTGACGAACAATTCCTTTTTTGTCAATGAGAAACAAGCCACGATATGCGATCATTTCTGAGCTTGCAATCATGTCGCCCTCATCTGTCATATCAAATTCGCCGTTGAGCACGCCGTAATTGAAAGAAATGGTTTTGTTGGTATCGGCAACAATTGGGTAAGTGATTCCTTTAATTCCGCCTGATTTTTTTTCCACTTGCAACCAACCCCAATGTGATTGTTCTGTGTCTGTAGAACAAGCCACAACAGCTGTGTTGCGTGATTCGAATTCTCCAAGAAGATCTTGGAAAGCATGAAGCTCACTTGGGCAAACAAAAGTGAAATCTTTCGGATAAAAGAAAAAGATCACATATTTTTTTCCAATGAATTGTTCCAATGAAAAATCATTAACAATATCCTTGCCGTTTGCAACAGCAGTGGCCTTGAAAATCGGCGCTTTTTTTCCAACTAGTACTTGCATGATTATGGATTTTAGAATTAGTTATGTTCGATTAGAGTGCAAAATTACAGTGAATTTTGCATTAAAGATTGACAATTGTCATGCGAATGCTTAATGTTTCAATTAGAAATGCGCTTCGACATAGAAGTAAGCATACACATTCAATTATCTTTGACGCGGGAAATATTTTATTCCCGATCTGAAAATCTAATTTCAATTATTTAAAATTATCGCCTTATGAGTATTACAGTTGGTCAAACCGCTCCCGATTTCAAATTGGTAAATACGGAAAAACAATTCGTCACTTTAAGTGAGTACAAAGGAAAAAATGTTTTGTTGCTATTTTTTCCATTGGCATTCACTGGCACATGCACAACAGAATTGTGTGGCGTTCGTGATGATATTGCACGTTACAGCAAAGCAAATGCTGAAGTATTGGGAATTTCCATTGATTCACCATTCGCGTTGTTGAGATTCAAGGATGAACAAAAACTTCCTTTTCAATTGCTTTCCGATTTCAATAAAGAAGCCATTGCCTCTTATGGAAATGCATACGGAGAATTTGTTCTTGGATTGAAAGGTATTGCAAAACGTTCGGCATTCCTTATTGACAAAGACGGAGTTGTTCGTTATGCAGAAGTGCTTGAATCAGCAGGTGATCTTCCAAATTTCGCAGCAATCAATGCAGTGCTTGAAGGATTGAACTAAAATCGCTCGTATTAGTATTGTGAAAGAGGTCTCAATTGAGACCTCTTTTTTTTGACATTTAATGAGAAGAAACGGCGGAAGGCTTATCGAAATCAATTCCCTGATCAGCAAGGATTTTTTTGCTTCTCCAGGCATAGAAGGCGAGGTAAAGGAAACACGCAACACCAACAAGATAACTCCATTGTATTCCCAAAAAGCGATCATCGGAAAGATAACCTTGTAGCAAACTGATAAATCCTCCTCCCATAATCATCATAACAAGAAAACTTGATCCTGAAGTCGTGTGTTTACCGAGTCCAGCAATTGCAAGCGTAAAAATGCAAGGCCAAAGTGTTGAACAGAATAATCCAACACTGATAAATGCATAAACACTTACCATTCCTTTTGAAAGCATGCCAATGAAAAGGGCAATAATTCCTATGCAGGAAAAAATCAATAATTGTCGTATTGGATTTCCTTTCGTTACTAAATCTGCCAGAATCAGTACTAGAATAATTGCGGCATACATGTAAAATGGCGTGAGGTCATGATCTGCAATTTTATTGACAAGTAGAAAAAATCCAAATGCCAAATAGGGAACAATGAATTTCAAAACCAATTTCATTTTTTCGTTTATGGCAAATGTTCCAACGGAAGAAGTCCATCTCCCAACCATCAAACTTGCCCAAAACAGTGAAACGTAAGGCGAAACCATGTTCGTTGCAATTCCAATTTTCTGGTGCATGAATTCGGGTAGATTGCTTGCTGTACTGACTTCAACACCAACGTAAACAAAAATGCCAATCATTCCCAACCAGAGTTGTGGATATGCGAGGGCACTTTTTCTATCTGAAATTAAATTTTTCGAAAGTGAAGCATCTTCTTCATGCTTAATATCCGGAATGGAAGAAAATTTAAACATGATGGCTGCAAGTATAAAAGCAATTCCTAAAATCAAATAAGGGATTTTTACACTTGAGATGTCCAAAGAGGATGAGTTTGCAGAAATAGAACCGAAAATGGCAAAACTCACCAACAATGGTCCGAGTGTGGTTCCGATGTTATTTATTCCTCCAGCCAAACTTAATCGCTGTGAGCCTTTTGTTGGATCACCCATCACAATGGCAAGTGGATTGGCGGCGGTTTGCTGCAATGAAAAACCGAGGCCGACAATGAATAATCCTGAAATCATCAGAGGAAAGGAAGCTGTTTCTGCTGCAGGGTAAAAAAGTAAAGTCCCAATTGCAGAAATAACGAGTCCAAGAGCAATCCCGTTTTTATAACCAATTCGATTTAAAATATCTCTTCCTGAAATTTTGGAAATAATAAAATAGATCAGCGACCCTACGGTATAAGCCACGTAAAATGCAAATGAAATCATTTGTGATTGCCATTGCTCCAAATGAAGTTTTTCCTTAAAAACAGGAATTAATATGTCATTCGAAGCGGCAACAAATCCCCAAAAAAAGAAGACAGAAATGAGGATGGCGAGAGGTCGGTTTTTCACAGTTTTTTAGAATTTGGGCTAAATTAAAACAATCTACTCCTCAGCCGATTTGATCTAGGGTTTTTCATGCACATGCCCAATAAATCCCTATTTGTTAGTCCGAATCACTTATTATGAAGACAAAGCTGTTTTTTAATAGGATAAAGGGACTTTGCTTTTTGAAAAACCCTTTTTTTTTTCTTACTTGCGGCGGATTTAAAACACTTGAAAACGCATCTATCGATGAAGTTGAATTTTCCTAATACAATGATCGCGCTTAGTGCCGCTGTGTTTTTCACAGCCGCCTGCTCGAACGACCCTAAAGGTAATGCAGTGTCAGATTCTGTAAAGGATTCATTGACAGTTACTGGAGTTACGGTAAAAGGTCAGAGTTTCATGATGCCTTCTCCTATGATCGTTGCTGATATGATCAAGAAAAGCGGCGCTCTCTACGACAAAAACATGATGAACTCCACTGCCAATCTTTCCAAATATTCTGATGGAATGAAGCAGTCGCTTAATCTAGGTATTTACGGTGCAGACCTTGGTTACGTTACCATGTATGAGAATACAGGTGATGCAATGGAGTATTACAAAACCGTTGTTCAACTTGGTACTGCTCTGAAAATCACGGGTAGTTTCGATGCAGCATTAATGAAACGCTTCAGCGATAACGTGGGTAAAAAAGATTCCATCCTTATGTTGGTGGGTGAAGCTTACCAGCGTTCTGATAAATTCCTTCGTGAAAGCGAAAAAGACGATGCGGCTGCCCTCATTCTTGCAGGTGGTTGGATCGAAAGTATCTACTTTGCCCTGAATGTTTACAAACAAAAGCCAGGTGAAAATGTTGCTGTTAGAATTGGTGAACAAAAAGGAACTGCTGCAGGAATTGTAAAAGTTTTGACTGATCTGAATAAGCCTGAATATGCAGATATGATCAAGTTGTTTTCAGAGCTGAACGATGCTTATCAGAAAGTGGAAATAAAATATACTTTCGCTGAGCCTACCAATGATGAAAGCAATCATGTTACAACCATCAACGGAAAAACAGAAGTGAAAATAACACCTGAGCAGATGACTGATCTTACTGCTAAAGTGACAGCAATCCGTGATTACATTACCAAATAACCTTGCCTTTAGTAATATGAAAAAGCAATATCTCCTTTTCCTTTTTATCCTTTGTGGCTTGTTAGCGTTCAATAATAACGCTTCTGCTCAATTGGATTCCACTACAAAACTTTGTACCAAACACATCATTCCTCCTTTTGTGTCTGACGGACAAACTTATCGTGCGATGGTTCTTTCTGGACAAAATGCGGAATTTCATGCAACATTTTTCTCTGGAACAACCTATCGTCTTGCTGCTGCAAGTGGCAATACAGATGGCAATCTGATATTTTCAGTTTATTCTTATGATCCTAATACTGGTGAACGCCAACTTATTTTTACAAATTCCCAGCATAACAACGCACCTTATTGGGATTTCCGAGTGAACTCAACAGTGGAAGTTGTAATTGAAGCATCCTTAAATCCTGCTTCTGGTAAAGATTCAGGGTTTGCGGTAATGGCAATCGGTTTCAAACAATAATTCTTGTTTTTAAATAAAACCGCTTCTCGAAAAAGGAGCGGTTTTCTTTTTTATTAATCACCAAACGATAATCTCCAAACTCTCAAGGATTTTTCTATTTTTACCAATCTGATAATAGCTGATTCTTTTTTATGAGTGAACGGATTCTGAAAGCCTTAATGCAACTCTTCGCAATCATTGCGAAAGTTGATGGCGTGACATCAGCAAGCAGAGGAATTGTAGAGTCGTTTTTGAAACAACAACTCAGCTTGGAGTTGGTTGATCAATACCTCACTTTATTTGATGAATTCCTCGAAGCCCATCATCAGGTTGCTAAACGTAAAGACGGTTCTGCAAAACGTACTTCTCTTAATTCTGTAAAAATTCTTCGCATTTGTACACAGATTAACGAAGAGTTAACACAGAAACAAAAAGTTGTTGTACTTATTCGACTCATTGAATTCATTCATTCCAGCTATGAAATTTCTGAGCAGGAATTGGAATTTGTAACAACGGTTTCTGAAACATTTAATATTGAACAAGGTGAATTTGGCCGTCTCCGCGATTTTGTAGAGAAGGATATTAAGGACATGCCTGACATCTCCGAGTTTTTGGTGATTGATGGAGATGCTTCTCAGAATTATGAACACGCCCATCACATTTATTCAGAAACATTAGGGAACGGTCGTGTCATTGTAGTTTATATTCCGAGTGTAGGAATGTATGCTTGTCGTTATTTCGGAGGTGCTGAATTAAACCTGAATGGCCAAGCGATGATTTTAAATAAGGTGTACATTCTCACACCTGGTTCATCGTTACGTAGTTCTAAAGTACAACCTGTTTATTATAGTGACATCATCAGTGCATTCCTGAGCAGTAAATCTGGATCACGCATTACGTTCAATGCTAATAATCTTGAGTTTACTTTTAAAGGAGGAAATCTTGGATTACGTGGTGTAAATATTCAGGAAGAATCAGGAAGATTGATTGGAATCATGGGAGGTTCAGGTGCGGGAAAATCAACTTTGCTGAATGTGTTGAATAGCAATGAAACACCAACTAAGGGTGAGGTGCTGATCAATGGCATTAATATTCACACCCAAAAAGATAAAATTGAAGGTGTCATTGGAATGGTTTCTCAAGATGATTTACTCATTGAGGAATTGACCGTTTTCCAGAATCTTTTTTATAATGCAAAACTTTGTTTCGGAAATCTAAGTGATGCTGAAATAACAAAAATTGTAGACAATCTACTTTCAGACCTTGGATTGTATGAGCCACGTAATCTCAAAGTGGGAAGTCCTCTTGATAAGAAAATTTCTGGTGGACAACGTAAGCGTCTGAACATTGCACTCGAATTAATCCGTGAACCTTCCGTGCTTTTTGTGGATGAACCAACTTCAGGTTTGTCTTCGCGCGATTCGGAAAATATCATGGACTTATTGAAAGAGTTGGCCTTGAAAGGCAAATTGGTATTTGTTGTAATTCACCAACCATCGTCCGACATATTCAAGATGTTCGACAAGCTTCTCATTCTGGATCGTGGAGGTTTCCCGATTTATTATGGAAATCCTGTTGATGCTGTTGTGTATTTCAAGAAAATGGTGAATCACGTTAACAGCGATGAAAGTGAATGTCCAACTTGCGGTAATGTAAATCCTGAACAGATATTTAACATCATCGAATCAAAGGTGGTGGATGAGTATGGAAATCTTACAAGAAGCAGAAAAGTTTCTCCTGTAGAATGGAATAATTTTTACAAAGAATTTATTGAAGCGAAGCAGGAACCTGTTGCTCCTACCTCAGACAGTCCTGAAAGCACTTTCAATATTCCAAATAAGATCAAGCAGTTTTTAGTTTTTGTAACACGTGATGTACGTTCGAAATTAACGAACACGCAATACATGTTAATCAACATGCTGGAAGCGCCGGTGCTTGCATTCATTCTGGCTTATCTGATTAAGTTTTATAATACAGACGTTTCAAATAAAGTGGGATACATTTTTCGTGAAAATGAAAACATGCCTGCTTATTTATTCATGTCAGTGGTTGTCGCCTTGTTTATCGGCTTGACGGTTTCTGCTGAAGAAATTATTCGTGACAGAAAAATATTGAAACGTGAATCATTCCTGAATCTAAGTCGCTCCAGTTATTTGATTTCGAAAATCAGCATCATGTTTATTTTGTCGGCAATACAGACATTCACATTTGTCTTGGTTGGAAATTATGTGTTGGAAATACGAGGTATGTGGTTTGATTATTGGTTGGTTTTATTTACAACTTCCTGTTTCGCAAACATGCTTGGATTGAATATTTCCTCTGCGTTTAATTCAGCTGTAACCATTTACATTCTCATTCCATTTCTCATTATTCCGCAACTTTTGTTGAGCGGTGTAATTGTGAAATTCGAAAAATTAAATCCTGCAATCACTTCACAACAATCAGTTCCTGTTGCAGGTGAAATGATGGCATCGCGTTGGGCATTTGAAGCACTTGCTGTAAATCAGTTCGCGACTAACGATTACGAAAAGCAGTTTTATAATTTCGATGAAATGGTAAGTGTTGCCGATTTCCGTCGTAATTATTGGATTCCACATCTTCGTGGGAAAATTGATAAGTGTGAAACCAATTCAAGAGTATTTGCAGTTAACGATAGCACACTTTCGAAATTGACTCCGGCAAAAGCAAAAGCATACCGTGATAGTGTTTCGATTGAACTAAATACAGATGTTGCACTGATCAAATCTGAAATTGCGAATGATCTTTCTCGTATCAAGGAACTTTCAAAAAGGAAAAAAATAAATGCGATTGCTCGCACCTTGATGAATCAACTTGAAAATCTGAATAAGAACATTACTGTTATCGTTCCACTTAAATTCAATAAGGAACAAGCTGATGTGATGCGAGGTTATTTGAATCTTGTGAATAGCATTTACATGAAGGTTTTCAATTCCAATAATGATGCTCGCGATAAATCAATTCGTGATCAGACTGAGGATGCAAATCCAAAATTAGCTGAAGCGAAAAAAGCGAAATTCAATAGCTTGAAGGATAATTATCTCAATGAAAGTCTTGCTGATTTAGTGAAGAATACAAATGAGTTCAACAAAATCATCGAACAAAATGGAGTGCTCATTCAGCGCGCTGATCCTGTTTTCCTTGAGCCTTATCAATCCAATTATGGAAACTCACATTTCTTTGCCCCACGCAAAAAAATCTGCGGCCGTTATTTCGACACATTCTGGGTCAACCTTTTTGTTCTCTGGGGAATGTCACTCCTTATGATCATCACACTTTATTTTGATCTGCTGCGTAAACTCATTGACGGACTTGGAAATATTGCAGGATTGTTCAGTAAAAAGAATGATTTCCCTTCGTAAGAATTACCGATTACCGGATTACCAATTACCAATTGAATTGGAATTCATGTTCATCTCTGGGAACTTTGCGACTCTGCGAGAAAAATAATTACCCAATGAAACGGTCTGCTTTAAGTGGACCGTTTTATGTTTAAATTAATCTGAAATCAGGATAATTTAGCAAGCGCCTCTTTCATTCTTTTCACCGCTTCCACCAATTTGTCATCTGATGTAGCGAAGGAAATACGGATGTAATTATCGTCTCCAAAAGCAGCTCCGGGAACAATAGCAACATGCGCCTGATCAAGCAAGAATAAACTGAGATCAGTTCCATTATTTATTTTTTGTCCGCCGAAACTCTTTCCGAAATAACTGCTGACATCTGGGAATAAATAATAAGCGCCTTCAGGTGTGTTTAATTTCATTCCTGGAATATCTTTCATTCCTTTTAACATCAAATCACGTCGGCGTTTGAATGCGTCGCGCATTTCATGTGTTGTGCTTGGGTCAAGCAACATGGCTGCATGCATTGCCTTTTGTGTGATCGAAGAAGTTGCAGAAGTAAATTGTCCTTGCATTTTGTCGCAGGCTTTTGCAATCCATAATGGTGCTGCAAGAATTCCACCGCGCCAACCTGTCATTGCAAAACCTTTTGAAACACCATTGACAGTAATTGTTCTGTCGTAAATGAAATCAAATTGTGCAATGCTTTCGTGACCACCGGCAAAATTGATGTGCTCGTAAATTTCGTCGGAGAGAATATAACATTCAGGTTGTTTCACAATCACTTCTGCAATTGCTTTCAATTCCGATTTGGAATAAACAGTTCCGGAAGGATTACAAGGTGAACTGAACATGAACATACGCGTTTTAGGCGTCATCGCTTTTGCGATTTGTTCAGGAGTGACTTTGAAATTATTTTCTAATGTTGTTGGAATAATTACAGGAACACCTTCTGCAAGTTTGATGATTTCAATGTAGCTCACCCAAAAAGGCATTGGTACCAAAACCTCATCGCCTGGATTTATTAAACTCAGAACGGTATTTGCCAAACATTGTTTTGCTCCTGTAGAAACTACAATTTGATCAGCAGTATACGTGAGACCGTTATCGCGTTTGAATTTCATCGCACATGCTTCGCGGAGTTCTTGGTAACCCGAAACGTGTGTGTAATAAGTGAAATTTTCATCAATCGCTTTTTTTGCTGCGGCTTTGATTGAATCTGGCGTTTTAAAATCAGGTTCACCGAGACTCAAGCTGATAATGTCAATTCCCTGTGCGATCAATTCGCGGCTACGACGAGCCATGGCAATTGTTTGTGATTCACTGAGACTATTGATGCGGTCTGAAAGATGCGTCATATTTGAGTTTTTGAGAGGGCTAAATGTAGGAATAATGTGTTGATGTGCTCATGTGCTGAATTGCTGATGAAGTCTTTTTTTTAATGAAATATTTTCCTATAAAAATGATGTAAAGCACAAGTGAGATTTTTCTCTTTTATCATATAATTTTTTGCGTGAGACCACCTATGCTGATCCCCACAATTCTGCGGGGACGGTGGATAATGGAATTGATTTGTTTTTTGCGTGAGGGATTGTAGCAAGCTACCATGTAGCGCGTAAAGCCCGACCTGAGGCACGAAGGGCACGCCCTAATGAAAAAGAGGGAAGGTAAAAAAGCGGCAGGAGGCAGTCGATAAAAGATCTGCGAAATCCTTTGAATCTGCGAGCCAAAAATAAAAACAGTTGTGAGTAATTAGCAATAGCTGTAGTCAGAAAAGCATTGTACCCGAAAAATATTTTAGAAAAGAGAAATGTGCATTAGAGAATATACCGATTAATAATTGCAATCAATAATGCAGAAAGATCAGGGCTAAAGCCCAAAATATTAATTCTCAAATAACCCCGACCTTAAGGTCGGGGTTAACGAATAAACATAAAAATGGGCTTTAGCCCTGATAAACTCTTAATCGATATAAACTCTATTGTTCAAGAAAAATAATTCGCACATCAATTAATCAGCACACCATTTTTCAGGAAGATTGATATCTCGCCACCCATGTAGGATCTTGCATATCGTGCAGCAGATGAAATGCATTGTCGCCGTAAATAATGTCAATGAAAGTTGCAGCGCCGTAAGTTTGAAGAATATTTATTTGTCCATCGGAAGGTTTGAATGGACTGCGTGCCCAACCTGGACCAGGTCCAGCAGGATTGATGACGGTTTGCCCATCGGCAAGTTTTGTAGAAGGCGTTTGAGAACCATAAGGATATTCATTGTAACCCAATCGCCACAAATCATCGAGTGGGCTGCAACTGAATCCTCCTTTGTAAAGAATATAATGGATGATGGTATCAGGCATATATCCGCAGTGTGCGACTTCAAATTTTGTAAATAAATCTT
>CAIQQJ010000178.1 GCA_903873905.1 uncultured Flavobacteriales bacterium | reverse complement strand
TTCCTGTTATAGCGTATTTTTTCCACTACATCCACTGCCCTTAAACAGAGAATTACTTGGAATGCTTGCCGTGGTTACAATAGCTTTTGTAATGGGCCTTGCAGATGATGCGTATAATACAAAACCATTCTTAAAACTTTTTGTTCAAATTTTCTGCGGTGTCATTCTCATCGCAACAGATCAGTCCATTCACTTATTTGAAAATGCAATCCTAAACGATTTGCTGACGATCATTTGGGTGGTTGGAATAATGAATTCAGTCAACATGCTCGATAACATGGATGCAATTACGGCTTGCATTTCGATCATCATTCTATTTGAAGCATTGTTCTCCATTTATATCAATCACGATTTTTATAATGTGCATATTATTATGATTCTTGGAATCATTGCTGCATTGAGTGGATTTTTGTTTTTCAATTGGCATCCTTCAAAAATTTTTATGGGCGATACGGGAAGTCAGTTTCTTGGAGTACTCTTGGCAACAATTGGAATTAATTATTTTTGGAATGCTCCTGATTTCGGCGGAAGTTATTTTCATACCAAACAAGTGATCATTACACTACTCGCATTCATCATTCCAATTTGTGATACCACCATAGTTGTCATCAATCGACTTGCTCGAAAACAATCACCCTGGATTGGGGGGAAAGATCACACAACACATCACCTTTCCTACCTTGGCTTGAGTGATAGCCAAGTTGCAATGGCATTTTCCGGAATTTCAATTATTTCCATGATGATGATCTTTGTTATTCAAGGAACCATTGTAAACTGGAAATTCACCCATGTTTTAATCTTCGGAGCATATTTCCTGATTGTTTTGGGAACCTTGTTTTTAGTAACTAAAGTTTCAAAGCAACCATTGAAAGTAAATGAAGACAGTGCTCCAAAAGCTGAATAAATTCTTTTCCCATTGGTATCGGCATATCCTTGCCTTACCTGTGTTTTTCCTGCTCTTCCTTTGTACAAAACTTATTTATCTCTCCTTTCACAATCCAGTCGCCGACACGGATTATAAGGATTTGTTTTTCCCCGATTATAAACTTCTAGGTGTTTCAATTCCAAAGGACCTGAATTATTGCGGAGAGAAAGTTCCGATAAATAATTTCGGCGTTAAAAAAGCATTGGAAAAACAATTCTTTGTCAACACCTTCTTTCAACCCCAAACACTTATCCTAAATAAAAAATCCACTCGTTGGTTTCCTTTAATTGAACCTATTCTGAAAAAAAATGGCGTGCCCGACGATTTCAAGTATGTTGCAATTTTAGAAAGTGGTCTTACTAATTCAACAGCCCTAGCCAATTCTGGTGGATTTTGGGGAATAATGGTTCCTGTGGCAAGGACTTACGGCTTGGAGGTAACAGATCAGGTCGATGAACGTTTTAATGTTGAAAAAGCCACAGATGCAGCCTGCAAAATCATAAAAGATGCTTATCGGCACTACAATAGTTGGACCCTCGCCACTGCTGCGTATGATATGGGAATGGGAGCGCTCGACAATCAATTACAAAAACAAGAAGGGGATAATTATTATGACCTCGATTTAAACGATGAAACTGCCATGTATATTTATCGTTTACTCGCCTTCAAAGAAATCATTTTACGTCCTGAAGCATACGGATATAAAATCAGCAAGCAAGATTACTTTGCACCAATCCCAACTTATACTGTGAAGGTTGATTCTACAATTACGGATTTAGATGCATTCGCCATCGCCAATTCCTCTTCCCTCCAAATTCTAAAAGCGATGAATCCCTGGCTATTGAAAAATTCGCTGAACAATCCCGACCATAAATCTTACCTAATCCTCTTTCCTAAAAAAGGCGTAAAACTTTATGGACTTGACATTCGTGATTCAACCTCAAAATCAGCTACCATTCTTCCTGACACATCCGTAAGAATTAATAATTCACAAAACAAAATAGATTCGCTTTCCATTGACAAAAAGTAGTTCGGCTTTTCTATCTTTGCCCAATGTTTTCCAATAAACACATTAATCCGAACTGGATTATTCTTCTGACTTGTTCTTGTATTTTGACAATTTTGTTACCTCAATGCATAAAACCTTGGAGAAGTTTTTCTCACTACACTACTCCACCAAAACCAGATTATTCAAATGAAAATAGTTGGACTGCCCTTCCAACAAAAATAGACAGTGCCGATGCTATCATCACAGGTTCAGGAATGATAGATGGTCAAGCCAATGCAAAAGTGGATGTGTTTTTCATTCATCCAACAACCGATTTTCACGGCACAAATTGGAATGCCGATATCAACGACAAAGGCATAAATCGTCTCACCGACATTTATCCCATTCGCATGCAAGCAAGCGCTTTTAATGCAAGCTGCAAAGTTTATGCGCCTCGTTATCGTCAAGCAACCTACGCTTCCTTTCTCGATGGAAAAGGAAACGGCTATGAAGCATTAGACACTGCATACACCGACATCAAACTGGCTTTCGAATATTATTTGAAAAATTACAATCATGGGCGACCAATGATTATTGCAGGGCATAGCCAAGGTGCCTATATGGCGCAAAGAATTCTTCATGATTTTTTTGACAACGATCCGAAGATGAAAAAACTTTTAGTCGCTGCTTATTTGATTGGCGGTGTTGTAAGTGAAAATACTTTTACAACACTTGTTCCTTGCGATTCTTCTTCACAAACCGATTGTTATGTTGCATGGCATTCCAGGAAATACGGGACCAATTATAATAAACCCACAAAAAATAAAGTTTGCGCTCCTGGATTTCAAAATTGCACAAGTTACGTTTGCGTAAATCCCCTCACTTGGAAAAGAGATACAGCATATGCTCCTGCAAGTCTAAATCTTGGATCAGTTCCAAAAACATTTGACCGCATTGATAAGGGTATGATTGATGCCAAAATTTCTCCAACAAAAATCATTTGGACACATGCCCCTAATGCCGAAGGCTATCTGAAAGGCGACAATTATCACATCATGGATTACAGTTTGTATTACATGAATATTCGCGAAAATGTAACCTTGAGGTGTGAAGAATATTTGAAGAAGAATCCTCTCTAGAAAAATAACACCACCAATTAATATCAGAATTTTATGGGCGTGCCCCCCAACAGTATTGTGGGGATTGCTCCAATCCCTCACGCAAAAAAAACACTACAAAAGAATTATTACAATGGTCTTTATTAAGATAGAGTTTCCAATTCTTGAACCCTTCGTCCATTAGTGGTAAAATAACAATTGAAAATTGAAAATTGGCAATTAACAAATTATAAATCCCTTTTGCCTTTTCTAAAAAACAGTTCCCGTTCCATATAAAATACCCCACGAATCAATTCCAATCGAGTAACTGGTTCCAAGATACATTACGAAGTATTTCCCTCGCACCAATCGTATTCTTGCTGCAATGACAGGCGCGAATTTTACAACACCGTGAACGTCCAATAAAAAACTTGCCAAGGGTCCTGCTTCCATTTCCAAGAATGATTTTTCGTCAAGCTTCGCTTTGAATATTTTGAATTCAAGTCCTGTACCAAAAGTTGGCGAGGCGCGCTCATTTACTAATGCACCATTTACAAGAAATTGTTTTGTTTCAGTTGGCAAATTAAAAAAAACAGGTAGCCTCACTTTTTTGAAGGGCCGAAATTCTGCAAAAAATAATATTGCACTGGTAGGAATAACAATTGCATTATTATTTCTAATGTTGAACGTCTTGCTATTCGAAATAAACAACATCGATTGACCAAAACTCAATTCAAAAAGTGCTTTTTCACTCAGCGAATCGGATTTGTCCAATTTGCTTTTTGAGAAATCAAAGTGAAATGCAAATAAATTTCCTGAAAACAGAAAACAAAAGCTAAATATTACAAAAACAACTGTTCTTTTCATGGTGGATTAGTTTGGCGGATTTCACGAATATACGAAATATGAAAACTTACAAAAGAATTCATAATTCACGACTAACTCACAAGTGCAAACTCCCCACTAAACCGTAACTTTGCATTCTTAATTTTTCCGCCAATGTCCGACATTCACACACTTCCTCCCATTGCCGAAAGTGAAAACGAAACGCTCGAAGTTTTTGGCGCGCGCGTTCACAATCTTAAAGACATCAGCGTTTCCATTCCAAGAAATAAGCTAGTTGTAATTACAGGCCTCAGCGGAAGCGGAAAATCATCTCTCGCATTCGACACTATTTATGCCGAAGGACAACGTCGTTACATCGAAACTTTTTCCGCATACGCACGACAATTTCTCGGCGATTTGGAAAGACCGGATGTAGATAAAATCACGGGGCTCTCTCCTGTTATTTCCATTGAACAGAAAACCGTAAATAAAAATCCGCGCTCAACAGTTGGAACAATAACTGAGATTTACGATTTCCTTCGCTTGTTATATGCGCGTGCATCCGATGCGTATTCATACATGTCGGGCGAAAAAATGATTCGCTACACCGACGATCAGATTATTAATTTGATTCTTTCAACTTACGAAGGAAAAAAGGTTTTTCTCTTGGCTCCTGTTGTCAAAGGAAGAAAAGGACATTACCGCGAATTATTCGAGCACATTCGCAAACAAGGATTTTTACGCGCACGTGTCGATGGAGAGTTACTTGAACTCACCACCAGAATTCAACTCGATCGATACAAAGTTCACGACATTGAAATTGTCATTGACAGAATTCAGGTAAATCAAGAAGATCGTCAACGAATTGCAGAATCGGTGAAATTGTCGCTGAAGCATGGCAAGGGAACAATGATGGTGGCGGAAGCAAAAGGTACCAAAAATGAAACAGGTGAGGCGCGTCATTTCTCTCGACACTTGATGTGTCCAACTTCCGGAATTTCTTACGACGATCCAGCACCAAATATTTTTTCTTTCAATTCTCCGTATGGAGCATGCCCAAAATGTAATGGACTTGGTCACATTCTGGAAATTGACATTGACAAAATAATTCCTGTAAAAACAAAAAGCATAAAGTCGGGTGCGATTGTACCCATTGGAGAATATCGCAGCTCTTGGATCTTCAAACAACTTGATGCAATTGCAGATAAATTTAAATTCAAACTTTCTGATCCTGTTCGTGACATTCCTGAAGACGCGCTCAATGCAATTCTTTATGGAACAGATGAAATGTTGAAAGTCAAAAACGATTCCAACAGTAGCGGAACAAGTTATGCTTTGTCATTTGAAGGTGTCGTGAATTTCTTGGCGCGTCAGGAGCAAGAAGGAACGAGCGGTGTACAGAGATGGGCGCAGGAATTTATGAATGAAGCCGATTGTCCGAAATGCAAAGGAACACGTTTGAAAAAAGAATCTTTGTATTTCCGTGTTGCAGAAAAAAATATTTCTGAATTGGCTTCCATGTCATTGACAGAATTGAAAATCTGGCTCACTGGAATTGAAGATCGTATCAGCGAAAGACAAAGAACCATCGCAATAGAAGTTTTAAAGGAAATCAGAAATCGATTGCAGTTTTTGTTGGATGTTGGCTTGGATTATTTATCGATTGATCGTACTTCACGTTCCCTTTCAGGAGGAGAAGCGCAAAGAATTCGTTTGGCAACACAAATCGGATCGCAATTGGTGGGCGTACTTTATATTCTTGATGAGCCAAGTATTGGTTTACATCAACGTGATAATGTGCGCTTGATTCATGCCCTGAAAGAATTGCGCGACATCGGAAATTCCGTGATTGTTGTTGAGCACGATAAGGAAATGATTCTCGCAGCTGATTATGTTATTGACATTGGCCCTCGCGCTGGCGTGCATGGTGGATTTGTTGTTGCTGAAGGAACTCCAAGTGAATTATTGAAATTCGGAACACTTACAACGGATTATATCACAGGTAAAAAGCAAATTCACATTCCTGCAACAAGAAGAAAAGGAAATGGAAAAGCAATTGTTTTGGATGGTTGTACTGGCCACAATTTGAAAAATGTAACGATCGCATTGCCGCTTGGCAAATTCATTTGCGTAACGGGTGTCAGTGGAAGTGGAAAATCATCCTTGATCAATGAAACACTTTATCCAATTCTCAGCAAACATTTTTATCGAAGTCAACAAAAACCACTTCCGTATAAAAAAATTCACGGACTTGAACACATTGATAAAGTAATTGAGATTGATCAATCGCCAATTGGAAGAACACCACGATCAAATCCTGCAACTTACACAAATGTATTTTCCGATATACGAACCTTATTTTCTGAATTACAAGAAGCGAAAATCCGTGGATATAAACCTGGGAGATTTTCCTTCAACGTAAAAGGTGGTCGTTGTGAAACATGTCAAGGTGCAGGATTGAGAACGATTGAAATGAATTTTCTTCCTGATGTTTATGTTTTGTGCGAAACCTGCAATGGAAAAAGATACAACCGTGAAACGCTGGAAGTTCGTTACAAGGGAAAAAGCATCAGTGATGTTTTGCAAATGACAATTGACACTGCTGTTGGATTTTTTGAATTTCATCCTACCATACTTTTGAAAGTGAAAGCCATGCAGGATGTTGGATTGGGTTACATTACACTTGGTCAACAAAGCACTACACTATCAGGTGGAGAGGCACAACGCGTAAAACTCGCGACCGAACTTGCGCGCAAACAAACAGGAAATACACTTTATATTCTTGATGAACCAACAACAGGTTTGCATTTCGAGGATATCCGAATTCTTCTTGAAGTTCTTGACAAATTGGTTGATCAAGGAAATACTGTGCTTGTAATAGAACACAACATGGATATAATTAAAGTCGCTGATCATGTAATTGATTTGGGGCCTGAAGGTGGAATTGGTGGAGGAGAAATTCTAGCAGAAGGAACGCCGGAAATTGTCGCGAAGAATACGAGAAGTTTTACTGCAAAATTCTTGAAAGAGGAATTATCTTCACCCGTTATTTTACGTTAATCTTGAAACAATATCAATTATCTAATCGTTACATGAACAAGACAATTACGATGTAGAACTTTCTCCTATTATAACGGTTCACCGTTTGCAAGTAAAATCCCAAAACATTTCTCAATACTAAATACTCATTACTCAATACCATATATGACAGACGAAGAAAAAATCAGAAAAGCATTTGCAGAAAAAGATTGGCATGAAATTAAAGCGGGTGATTCCTGGCAAATTTTTAAAATCATGTCTGAATTTGTTGAAGGATTTGAGAAGATGGCAAAAATCGGTCCATGCGTTTCTGTTTTTGGATCGGCACGAACAAAACCTGACAACATATATTACCAACTCGCTGAAGAGATTTCTGAAAAACTTTGCAAGGAAGGTTACGGAGTAATTTCTGGTGGTGGTCCTGGTATAATGGAAGCTGCGAATAAAGGTGCGCAAAAAGGAAAAGGTAAATCTGTTGGATTGAATATCAGACTTCCATTTGAACAATACGCAAATATTTATGTGGACTATGATAAGTTGGTAACGTTCGATTATTTTTTCGTGCGCAAAACAATTTTCTTGAAGTATTCGCAAGGATTTATTGCTATGCCAGGGGGATTCGGTACACTCGATGAATTATTTGAAGCTTTGACGCTTGTTCAAACTTCAAAAATCGCACACTTTCCTGTTATTCTTGTTGGGTCCTCCTACTGGAATGGTCTTGTGGATTGGATCAAACAAACCATGCTTGCCAAAGAACACAACTTGAATGAAAGTGATTTGGGCCTTTTTCATGTTGTGGATACTGCAGACCAAGCTGTAAAAATTATCAATGATTTCTATTCGCAATATATGTTGAAACCGAATTTCTAATTTGTTTCCATTTTTCAAAGAAACCCTGCTGATGAAATATTCAGCAGGGTTTTTCGCTTTCAACAATCAAATGTTAACAACTGTAAGCTGCTTTTTCATTGACGAAATCGCTTGCTCCCCTTCTATTTCCCAATAAGAACTGGAATTCTTGCTCTCCATTAACAAATTCATGTTTGTAAGTCTACTGCACAAAGAAAAAAGACGCTTCTGCTTCGAATAGTTTTGCCATAATCCACAAGCAGGTAATACAATTAGCCTGCTGAAGATATCAACCAATTGATAGATTTTTTTTCAATCAATAAACGATAACGCAAACGGAAAATTATGATCCGACCACTAATCATTGTTGTCAATCTAATCATCGTAATGATCTTCAAACTTTTTGTGGGAACTCCTTCTGCAGAAGTAAAAGCTCCTTCATCTGTAAAGGCCGGTGAAGCTTTTCTTGTTGAAGTAACAATCCAGACTAATGGTGAAACCGATTTCATGCGTTATTCAATGGAATTTCCTATTGGATGGACTGTGGAAAAAGTAGAAACTGCTGGAGCTTCTTATAAATTCGATAAGCAAGCTGCGAAATTTCTCTGGTCTCGTGTGGGCGATCAGAAAGAATTGAAGATTTCATATAAAGTAACAGCACCTGCCGATGCAAGTGGTGATTTTTCATTCAACAACAAACTTTCCCATACAGTAGATAACCTTCCAAGTAACATTGACTTGACTCCAATGAAAGTTAATGTTGTTGCGGGAAATAATATTGTTGTTGCAACCAAAACGGATCCTGATTCAACAGCAAAACCAAGTGTTACAGTGAATATTGAACGAGTTGTTCCTAAGGATGAAGTGGGTGAAGTTTTTCTTGTTGACCTTGTCATTCACAAAGAAGACCTTACCAGTTTTGGGAAAATTGAAGACACGCTTCCTTCTGGATTCACAGCCAAACTTGTCAAAGCAGATGGTGGCGAATTCAAATTTGAAAATGGAGTAGTGAAATTCACTTGGTTTGTTCTTCCTGCAAAACATACCTTGAATATCCAATACCGCGTAATTGTTTCTCCAGATTTGCAAGGAAATCAAACCATCACAGGTCATTTTTCTTATGTTGAAAATGAAACTGGAAAAATTGTAGCAATTCCAACTTCAATAATAAAACTAAAGTCCAAAGAGGTCATTGTAAGCAACACTCCCGATCCTAACACCATCGTAAAAACAAATAGCGCAGCAGATTCCATTTCTGCAGCAAAAACAAATAACAAACAGGATCCAAATACGGTTGCAAAAACAAATAACAAACAGAATCCGAATACGGTTGCAAAAACAAATAACAAACAAGAACCAAACACAGTTGTAAAAGCAAATAGCACACCAGATCCTAATCCTGTTGCAAAATCAAATAACCAAACGGATACAAGTAATCAAATAACAAGCAGTACTACAACGGCTATATCTCCTGGCGTAAACTTCAGCGTTCAAATTGCGGCAATGACAAGAATTGTTCCTGTTTCTTATTATAAAAACACTTTTCATATTGTTGGTGAAGTAAACACAGAACAAGATAATGGTCTAAACAAATACACAACAGGTTCTTTCCCAAATTACCAAACTGCCCATGATCACCGTGAGGAAATTAAGGGAAAAGGCGTTGCTGATGCTTTTGTAACTGCACACAGCAACGGAAAACGCATTACTATTCAGGAAGCTTTAATGATTACTAGTCAGAAATGGATTCGATAATCTTGTTCTATTCTCAATCTTCTTGCTAAATTTGCTTAATGTCACAACACAGACTTTCGCCTTATATTTCATTGGCATTTGTCCTGCTTGTATCTGCTAATTCACTTATAGCGCAGACTGATACTTCCTCTCTATCTCGTCCTAATATGGACGAGCAGCAGAAGTCGGCTCCGACTCCTTTTGTCTTTAAACCAACACTCGGCATTGGAACTGGAATGTTTTCCTATTACGGCGATCTTTATCAGAAACATGCCGTTAGTCCACAGGTAAGCAGAGTTGGTTTTGAATTAAGTCTCAATCAACCAATCAATCCTTATCTACGTTTTGGATTTTATACCATGTTTGGAAAAATCGGAGCAAATGAGCGTTTGATTTATCGAAACCTAAATTTTGAATCACAATTACGTGTTGGTGGAGTTCAACTAGAATATAATTTCGAAAATTTCATAAAGCCTACTCATCCTATTCATCCATGGATTTCTGTTGGCTTTGAATCATTTGAATTTTTGACAAAGACCGACTTATATGATGCGAATGGTTTGGCCTATAATTATTGGTCGGATGGTTCAATAAGAAGTCTTCCTGAAAATGATCCTTTTGCTTATCAGGCATCTTTTCTAGTTCGCGATTACACCTATGAAACAGATGTGCGGGAACAAAACCTCGATGGTTTTGGAAAATATGCTGAACGTTCGTTTGCTGTTCCTGTTGGTGCAGGCCTTTTAATGCAATTGACAGATAAAGTGGATCTGAAAATAGGTACAGTTGTTCATTTTAGCTTTACTGATTATTTGGATGGTGTAACTTCTGCCAGTGCAGGTCCTAGAGTTGGGACAAGTATGAATGACAATTTTCTTTTCACTTCTTTTTCCCTTCGCTATAATTTAACTGGGCCAGCAGAAACTGTTGACTCAACAGGAAAAGATCCTTTCAGTGATGTGGATTATTATGCAATTGAGCAATGGGATTATGATAAAGATGGTGTGATTGATTTGAAAGATTCCTGCGCAGGAACTCCATTAGGTGTTGAAGTTGATTTGAAAGGTTGTCCAATTGATGAGGATGCAGATTTAACACCAAATTATCGAGACAAAGAATTGGGAACATCTCTTGGAACATACACAGATGAAGTTGGAGTTGGACTAACAGATTCCCTAATTCAAATGCGTTGGGATATGTACAACGATTCAACAGGAGAACTCTTTGCGCAGCATGAAACGATCAAATCAAAACAGAATTTAGCTGGTACTGGAGCTTCTGATAAAAAGGTTTACATGGTTTCACTTGGCACTTACAGTAAAGGTGTATCCAATGAAATCTTGACAAGATTATTGAGTGTTTCAGATTTAACTGGCTCCATGTTGGAAGATTCTTCCACAATTTACACTGCAGGAAAATTCTACGATTTGCGTGACGCAGAAAAACGTCGTAAACAATTAGAAGCCCAAGGATTTTCTCATCCTGTTTTGGTTTACAAGAATGCAAGTGGAAAATATATTGAAGTAAAAGATGTTTTTGTAAATACGCCAATTGTTGGTGTGACTGGTCCTACTGGTTCAATTGGAGTTACTGGTCCTACAGGTTCAGTTGGAGTGACTGGTCCTACTGGTTCGGTTGGAGTAACAGGTCCTACTGGTTCAGTTGGTGTTACTGGCCCTACTGGTAATACCGATGACATAAATGCTGTTGTCTTCAGAGTTCAACTTGGAGCTTTTACACATCCAATTTCAAAAGGCACATTTGCTGATGTACCTAATCTAACTGTCGTGAAAACGGAAGATGGTTTATATAAATACATGAGTGGCTCCTACTCCACTTTTGATGATGCAGCAAAGGCGAAAGCTGCGCTTTTGGTAAAAGGATATGGTGGCGCTTTTATTACAGCTTACAAAGCCGGTAAACGAATTCCTCTTGAAAAAGCTGGAGCTATTTATGTCAAGCAAGAAAAAGAAAATTTATCTGATTCCACACAACAAAGTGCAAATGTGAAATCCTTGATTGAATTTAAAGTTCAATTAGGCGTTTTCAAGAATGCAGTTCCAACGGATGTAATGGCAAGTTTAAATAAGATTTCAGGTGTGAACCACGATTTGACGACAGCTGGTTTAACTCGTTATACAAATGGAAGTACTAACGACTACAAAGCAATTCTTGCTTTACGCGATCAAATGAGAGCAGCTGGATTTCCCGATGCGTTTGTAATCGCATTCTTTAAAGGTCAACAAATATCAGTTCCTGAGGCTCTTGAATTGATGAAATAGAATCAATTTTAATTCTCATGGCATTATCTTTGTAACACATTAAAATAAATCCTTTCAACATGAAACGTCTTCTCACTATTTTATTTGTTTTCGCAGGAATGGCTTTCTCACATTCAGCAATGGCACAATCTTCAAAGACTGGGCAAAAGAAAGATGCGAAGAAAGTTGATTCCACAGCGACGCAAAATTCAAAGAAGTCAAGTGGGGCAACAAGAGGAGGAGCTTCTTCAACTGGTGGCGGAGGAATTACAATTGATGAAAGTGGCGCACCAAAACCAAAAACCAAACAACAAAGTACAACAGCACCAGGATCTTCAAACCCATCTGCTCCAAAGGAAGAAGGATCAAGTAATAAATCAGCAGCAGATGTTGGTGCTCCTAATGAAAGCGCTCCTATCGCAATTGATGAATCAGGATCACCTAAAGTAAAAAAGGGAAAAGTAAATTCAACTGCAGTACCAGCTACTAATCAACCTAATTCAGATAGCAGCGTGGTTGCTCCAAAAAATGCAGTTCCAAAACAAGCCTAAAAAATATCTTTTCATAAAGAGCCTCTTCAATTTGGAGAGGTTTTTTTATGCTTTTATTTTAGATGAGTATTTTTTTAATTTTAAAAATGGTCTTTCAATCAATTTATAAGAAAGCATTGTGATTATTGCGGTGAAAATAAACGACACAATATAAAATGAAATGTGTTGTGTTATTTGAAAACCATGTCCCATCATTGAAACAAGTTGGAATGACAAGCCAATGCAGATGGGATGCCACAAATAAAATCCGTAGGAATACTTTCCTGATTTTGTAAAAATTCCTTCTCTGAAGTTGACAATTGAATTTTCATTGTAAGCCAGGTTCAAAATAAAAACTGCAAAACACATGGAAAGTACAACTTGATCCAACAACATGATTTTTCTTCCTGTTAAGAGATAAATAATTGCAAAAACATAAACGGCAATCTGAAAATTTTTCTTGAATAAAAAGGATGCTCTTTGCGGATGATAAATCCATAAATAGGCAATAAATCCACCGAGGCCCAAACTTTCAAAACGGGACAGGTACAAAACCTTTGTGAACACTTTTATGTATTCATTCGAATCCTGCAAATGAAAAAAATGCACCACCAAACTAAAAATGATTTTAAAACCGATGAGCGAGAAAAATAAAATGACAATTGCTTTTCCCGTTTTCGCAGCATATTTTATTAGAATTGGCCAAAGCAAATAAAATTGCTCTTCGACACTAATGGACCACACGTGACCCAAATAAGTTCCTGGCACCAACATTTGAAAATTGGCAAGATGAAATAGAAATATTCCAGCAGCAAGAACCAGATGACTTGATGTGCCTGATGTGGATAACGAGGATGAAAAAGGCTCAATTCGCCATAAGCATACAATGGTGATTAAACAAACAAAATAGTAAAGTGGCCAAAGACGCAGGATTCTACGGGAATAAAATTTGCGAATTGAAATTTCTCCCGTCTGCTTTTTTTCGTTTAACAAACCAAGTGTAATCAAGAAACCGCTCAGCACAAAAAAAAGGGAAACTGCAGAACTTCCAATATCAAGATTGATAAACCATTTGAAAATATTTGTTTCCCCATTCAATCGCTTAACATCTTCCACGTGGGCAATAAAAATAATCAGCGAGCCTATTGTTCTTAGGCCATCCAAATTTTTAAAATACTTATTTTGAGGAGAGAATTCAGCCAATGGATTTTTTTATCGGTTTCTTCTTTGACATCAATTCGGCATGATTGAATTTATTGGAATAACGGAAAACAGAAAATAGGAAGTTGCTGGATTTCCGAAAGAATACACGAAGGAAATAAGGCGTCCAATAATAAAATCTGATTACTGAAATTTCAATTCGGCAAATAAGTGAAGAATAAAATTGAATGAATGGAAAAATAAAATTTCCTTTCTGTTGGAGTGTCGGTTCATAGTGATATTCTTTCCCTTTCTTACCACAAATGAATTCAATTATTTCAACCTGCTTTTCTGTCAGGTATTTTTTATACTTACCGATATTCTTATTGTGAATGGGCTTCAATAATTCACCATGAATATTATTAAAATCATCAGAATTAAATTTCTCAGATTGTTCACGGATTTTCTCACTGTACCCAAGCATGCTTTGAGCAGGTTGAACTTTCAGGAATTCACAAATCTTTGCGATTTCCTGATCGGGATTATTTGTAAGGTCTTCATAACGCACCGTGATGAACCGATCAGGAAATAAACGTTTCATTTTTTCCACTTTTTCCGTGTAGGCCATCCAAGTTTTTGCAAGAATGCCAACAAAGCTTTTTTTGAAAACACGATTGTACGAAGCAATACAATCACGGTAATCACGGATGACATGAATGAATTTCGATCCTTCAAAATTCTCATTGAACCAATCGATATACATGGTATAACCCGGATTCTTGTCGCCAATAAATTTGATGTTCTTTTTTGGAAGTGCGGAAGGATCGTGGAGATAAATTAATTTGCAGATATCATTGTAATTTCCTCCTTTGTCAACACAAGCTTCCAGATTTTTTTTCAGCAATTCAAAATCCAAATTCCAAAAAGCCTGCACTTTCCGATCGTCGCTGACATACTTAATGATTTGCTCTACATCTTTTTTTTCTAATAGCTTATGTCGATATTTTCTTCTGAGAAACAAAATGAATTTGGATTCCGGTGGACAAATTAGTTCCGGGTGATTATCCATAATGGATTTCAATAAAGTCGTTCCCGATCTTCCCATTCCAACAATGAAAAACATTGGAATTCTCCGGAGCACTTCGGGCTTAGAAATTCCATCCATTATTCAGCAATTGTTTCAAGAGAATTCAGTATTTCTTCTTTCTCCTCAAATCGAACACCGAAACTTTCCAATTCTTTCAAAATGGGTTCATAAATATCATTTGTTACAGGAACACAAATGCCCGTACGTTTTATTTCACCCGATAAAATCCTTTTCACTGCAATTGCCGCTGGTATCCCAACTGTTTTTGCCATCGCAGTATGAATTTCATTTTCTCCTTTTACAACAAGGGAAGAAATTACGCGGTGCTTTTTTCCGTTGAGTGTATACTCAAAACGATGTTGCATCACAATCATATCCTTATCGCCAGGTTTTAACAGCCACTTACGTTCTAAAAGATCTTGTAATATTTGTGCAGGCGTTGCTTCAGTTAATTTTGTTTTTTCATCAGAGAAAATTCCAAGCCACTCTAGTTTCTTCATCACATCGCTTTCAATATTTTCCCCCAAAAATTTCGCAAGTCGTTCTTTGATGGAATCCTTTCCTGCAGGTAGAAATGATTCAATCAATTGCGAATAGGAAAGTTTATTTGCGTTGTGAATTTTCCATGTGTCATCCGTCCACCCCAATTGCACAAATGCATTCCAAGCTTTACAGAAACCTGGCATTCTTAAAGTTCCTCGCAACATGGTTGGAATATTCTCAATACCATAAACAGCACGATAGGAAAGTGAATCCCGATTTGCATAAGCATCGAATGCACCCATGCCATCAACATTTATCGTTGTTGCCTGACCAAAAACTCTGGAATATGGCAAATATTTATAGTTTCCATTTTCAATGAACTGCGCTGTTCCTTGACCTGCAAGAATTACATTTCTAGGATTCCAAGAAAATTTATACCCCCACGGATTATCATTCGATTCGGGTGCAACCAATCCGCCACAATAGGAATAGAAAGCCTTCATTTCTCCTCCAGCATTTTTTATTCTGTCAATAATCTGCATTGCCGACATGTGATCGATTCCTGGATCTAGGCCGCATTCATTGAGAAGAATAATATTTTTCAATTTTGCTTCTGCATCAAGCGCACGCATTTCATCGGAAACGTAAGAACATGTGACAAGATGTTTGCCCAAGCGCACACAATCACTTGCGACAGCACCATGCATGGAAGCGGGCAACATGGAAACAACAAGAACTGCATTCGAAATTTCCTTCTCGCGTTGAGCAGCATTTGTAATATCAAATCTAAATCCAGAACCTGAAGGATGTCCTCCAACCCTTGCGATTGCATTTTTTTCATCAACATCACCAACTTTTAAAACCCACTTGCCTTCAGTTGCATGATCAAGAAGATATTGAATCAATGAGGAAGAAGAACGGCCAGCTCCAATGACAAGAATTGTTTTCATATGCGCTATTTATTTCAAAGATATAGTGAATTATGAATCGAGATTTTTGTTTTAAAAATTGCAGGAAATGGACTTTCTAAAAAACAAAAAAGACTACCCAAAATGAGTAGTCTGTTTTTGAAATAATACTTATTAGAAACGTCCGCTTGCGGTCGCAATTGCATTTGGCGAGTTAGCTAAACCTGTTTTAAAGAGTGCCCCATTTACATAAATTTCAACATTAATCTCCTTTGCCGAAGGAGTTGAATTTGAAGCTATTACACTTAATTCTTGCCCACTTTTCCAAGTGAATGCAGTGGAATAATTCGTTCTGTCTACCGACATGGATTGGGTTACGATTTGGCCATTAGCATCAGGTTGATTGTACTGGATATTGACATGTCCAGAAACATCTGAAATACGATATTCAACATTGATATTATATGGTGTATTATTCACTGGAGCAGCAATATTTTCTTTTCCACAAGAAGCGAATGTCAATGCAGTCAGTAGGATGGAGAAATTGAAAAACTTTTTCATGTTTGATTTTTTATTTGTGTAGGGTTATTTGAGGCCACAAAAGTAGTTTTTATTGACATAAAGTCAAGTCTTATCGACAATAATATAGGATTCGTCTATATATAATTGATTTTCAATTTCTTAAGAAACTAACAAAAATTAAATCACCTTAACCAATTCATAATTGGACCAATATTATCACCTAAAATCAAGCACTTCAATAGAATACAAGGGATCCATAAACATGCGAATTCTCAAACTAAAAAAGATTTGAATACGATTCGGCAATTGCAAGCGGAATCGATTAACTATACTTATTCGCATAATTACATTCGAAATTCAACGAAGTCCTTTATTTCTGCACGACATCTACATACCTTTGAAATCAAACGGTCCGAAACCGAAAACTTTTTCTGTTTTTCAGTTTTGGCACAACACTTGGAATAAGAAATTTCAAAAACCATTAACTACTAAAAATGAAAACAACTCTCCGAAAATTTTCCATGTCATCAGCGCTATTGCTTTCTACTTGTTTTGCATTCGCTCAAACATTAAATAACAATATTGTTGTCTTTTCGCAAGACGGCGATAAATTCTCACTTATTGTAAATGGCCTAAAGCAGAATGAAAAACCAGAAACGAATGTAAAAGTTACTGGTCTAAACGCCTCGAATTATAAAGTACGTGTCATTTTTGAAAATGCTGGCCTTGCTCCTATTGATCAAAATGTTTATTTGATGGATGGTGGAGAAAATGTAACCAACAAGGAATTCACATATGTTATTGCAAACGGAAAAAAGGGGATGAAACTTAAGGGCCAGAGCGTTGCCGACATTACCCCACAAGGACCAGCAGCACCTGGACAAGTTATTTATGTATTCAATCCTTCAGGAAATGCAACGAATTATTCCAACACAACAACCACAACAACGGGTTCTACAACAACTGGCACTAACGTAAACACAGGAGTTGTAATTGTACCGAATAACACAGGAAGCCAAACCACAACAACAGTTGGGGACGGAACAGGTGGCACAAGTTCAACCACCACCACTACAACCACAACAGGAGGAACTGCAGATAATATCAATGTTGGTATGAATGCAGGTGGCGTTGGAATTGGAATTAATATCAATGTGAATGATGGAATGAATGGAACAGGTACATCCACTTCAACTACTACTACTACAACTTCGTCCTCGTCCTCTTCCACTACAACTGGAGGAAGTAATACAAGCACAGCAACACCACCGCCTGCTTCCAATCAGTGTGCTTTTCCTATGAGTTCATCTGATTTTGCCAATGCAAAAAAATCAGTTGGAGGACAATCATTCGAGGATCAAAAATTGAAAATTGCCAAACAGGTTCTCAATACAAATTGTATGAGTACTTCTCAAATAAAAGAAATTATGGCATTGTTCAGTTTCGAAGATACTAAAGTGGATTGGGCTGAGTTTGCTTATGGAAAAACAACTGATCCAAATAATTATTATCAATTGAACGATGGATTTACTTTTTCAGGATCTGTTGACAAATTGAATTCTTACATCGAATCACACAAATAATAATTTTTGAAATATTTTGAATTAAAAAAGGATAGCAAAATTGCTATCCTTTTTTAATTGTGAAAGGCGCCACATCATTATAGGTAGCGCCTTTCTTAACAGGGTGTTGAATAAAAACTATTGACCTACTCTTTTCAATCCATCCAATGCAGAAGCATCACTTGGACTGTAAAGCAATACTTTTTGGAAAAGGATTTTAGCATCGCTCATTTTTCCCAAGAACACATCGCACCAGCCCAACATTAAGGATGAATTGTAATCGAAGGGATAAAGATTTACCACTTTTTCAAAATAACCTGCAGCCTTTAAATAATCCTTTCTATTATAATAAATCATTCCAGTATAATAATTCACGGTTGAATTTTGCGGATCGATTTTCAGAATGGCTTCGTATTGTGCAAGAACATCATCCCATTTTTCCAATGCAGAAGCCGGTTTCACATAACCCAGCCGCGCTTCAATTCCGTAAGGGCGCAAGTCAATTGCTTTTTGGTAATAGGAAATTGAAGTTGGGCAATTCTTCGTTGCGTAATTCAACCATCCCAGGCGAAGATTGATTTCATAACTTTTCTCATCATAAACCTTGGTGAGATATCCAATTGCATCCGTGTAATTCCCTGCAGCTTCGCAGGCATAACTGTATTTGAAAGCCGTTTGCAAATCAGTTTGTGTGGTGGTCGTTTGCGCCTGAGCGGTTGTAATAACGCACAACATGAGTGCGACAATTATTTTTTTCATAGTTTCCATTGTAGTCCAAAGGTTATTGATGGTTGTTGATAAGTTGAATTGGTATTCGAGATTAATTTTGTTTCCTGCAAATAATTCAATGTAAAAATGCTTTTCTTTCCTGCAAGAAGGAATAAGGTGCCTCCGTAACGCAATTTTGTTGCATCATACATATTGAAAAAATAGGCTCCTTCATTCTGGGCAAGATTATTGAATGTTCCAAATGTCGCTGTGGCTTCAAACCAAACTTTCTTCTGCAACTTGAAACCAAGAGTTGGAATGAAAACCAAATTACCGTTTCCAGAATTTGTTGGAAGTTGATAATAACATTCACCTCTTACGTAAGAATACAAATTTCCAAAGGGCAAATACATGAATGACACTCCCATTTGCGAGAAGGAGGAACTATTCATTTGACCAACAACATATTCTCCATGCAACTCTAACTTCGGCAAATTCCAACGCAGCCCTCCAACAAAATAAAATCCATTTTGAGTGATTGTTGGCGGTGGTGTCGGAGGTCCCATGTGCGGTCCATTTTGCTGCGGAGGAATCCAATCCGTAACTTTTTCACGTAAAGAAAAATGATAAAATGCAGCCGTCACTCCCAAATGTGGGAAAATTTGTCCGTGTAATTTTGCATAATAATTTATTTGCCCAATATGCGCTGGATGAAAAGGAAATGAAGATGTCGTATCGCTGTCCGTTACCGTTTGACCATATGGCGTAATAGATTGGTACAAAGTCCATCGGTAAAAAAGTCGAGAGGAAATACCAACACTTCCGAAATAAGCATTTCCACGAGAAGTGTCTCCTGGGTGTTTCAATCCTGCCTCAAAATTTACAGATTCAATCAGCGCATGTTTTTTCAACCCGAGATTTTTCCGTTGCACAACATTTAAAGTTGGCGCATAATATTCCGCAATATCATAACGGTTTAGAAAAATATTATTCTGAGCAACTTGATAATGCGCATTGGCATTTGTTGTATCAGTAATAACAATTCCTCGATAAATTTTCTCCGCAGTTGAAAAATCATTATTCAATTCTGCGGCTTCTGCCATTCGCACACGAAGTAAGGGATAATCTATTCCCTGCTTAATGGCTTTACTGCCAAGTTTTATCAATTCATTGTAATCACCCTTCAAATACATTGCATAGGTTGCACTATCAACATATGGGAAAGTTAATTGCTGTGCGGATAATTTTCCAACACTGAAAATTAAAATGAAAATAATGTTTCTTAAGCCACGCATACCGCCTCCTTACTTCCTGCCATAATTTTCTCAATCTTTCCATTCACAACCAAAACCTCTCCATCCATTTGCGCTTTTCCGATATTTCCTTTCATCTGCGAATGAAGAACCACATTTCCAAAATCCATCGAATCACCTCGCTCCTCTGCATGGATTGAAAATTCCTGTTTCATAAATATGAAAAATGGACAAACAAAATCCTGTAACCACATCCTTGGACTATTACCAAGCAAATGCAAAGGGAAACTGTCTTTAATCGAAACCCCATTCATAATCGAGAGCATAACACGATAACAGGAGAGATAAAAAGTATACAACAAAGAACTTTTGTCGCCATAAAATCCTGTGAAATAAAACACCGTTCCATTATTCACAAAATATCCTGTAGATTTTTTTTCTTTCGACCAGATGTACGTATGATTCCATGCATCTGTAAAGACTTCCCAAGTTTCTTCCGTGTCAATTCCATTTTCAGAAATGCGGAATGTTGTTTTGAATCCAGGCTGAAATCGGAATGCATCACTCATTGAAGAATTTATTTCAACACTGCTAATGAGTTGGCCTTCCTTAGGAATAGAAAAATTCTCAGGAATTATTTTTTTGTGTTCTCGCACAACATAATAGGCAAGCGGATATTCAATTGTGCTCGAACCTACGTGTGGAAAAGATTGAACTTGAAAATGCAAATGCGGTTCAGGAGAACGACCGGAATTTCCACACAATGCAACAATATCACCACGGTGAATAAAATCTCCTTTTTTCACTCGAAAAGAATTCTTCCTCAAATGCGACATCTTTGTATACAATCCTGTCCAATGACGTATCACAATTGTATTTCCCCAATTCTCTTTTGTATTCACTTCACCAATGGCATTATCATCCACATTGTCAATGATTTCTTCCACAATTCCATCGCATGGAGCGAGAACAGGTTTATTGAAGCAATAAAAATCCTCACAATGAACTCCGGCTCCTGAATAAGTTTTCATTTCCTCATCTAACACTGAAAAATCCAATGCTTTGCTCCAATCACCTTTGTGTGTGATGCTGCCATCATAACCTTGCGTTACAGCCCATTCTCCTAGGAAAGGAGGAAATAAATGGAAATAATATAAATCCTTCCAACGTTCTTGTCCATTAAGAAAAAGATAACGATTCACTTCCGGAGAATAATGTTGAATGTGTGCTAATTTCAATTTTCCCTCAAACATTCGCTGCTTCATAAAGAAGATGAATGCTATAACGATAAGGCACATTGGGAGAGAAAAAGTTGGCAATAACAAGACACCAAATATTTTCCCAAGTCCAATTACGAGCAATGATGTTAATGGAATGCTCCATACCGCCCATAAATACGAAGCGTTGGATGGAATGGAAAAGAAACCTCCTATTGCCAATGCAACCATCATATAATTACTTCCGAGATTGTAATAATTTATTCCAGATGCATATCCTCCTGTGAGATAATTGAAACCATATGCACAAACAAATCCGAGAATGGATAAGGTGAAATGTATTCTGGAAAAAAATAATAGTCCCACGCAAATAATCATTCCACCCAAAACATTGCTCTGAAAAAACAATGCGCTCAATGCACGGAAATAATACCCAACAACATCTGGCATTGGTAAATTCTCAATCCATGTAAAAAAGGAAACTAATGGTTGTCCTCCTGCTGCATACATTTCATTGAGCCAATAAACATTTCGTTGACTCAAACCAATGTATGAAAACTCTTTCGTAGCAAGCAATACCAACCAAAACGTAAATACAAATGGAAGGGAAAGAAATGGTAATCCGTATTTTCCAAACCAGGCAGCTAAAATTGATGAAAGTATTACACTCAATAAAACGGCAGTGAAGAGAACAATATAAAATGCAAAACCCGTTTCATAAAAAGTCCCCATTCCAACGCCCACCATCAACGCATTGAAGCTGTAAAGTCCACTATGAATTCCAGCTTGATTTAAATGTGTGACTTCAGCAATGAGAATTGCAGCACACACCGAAATAATCCCACACATTCCAGCAACAGGATTCAAGAAGGAAACGAATAAAAGCAAGACGCCAAGCCATTTCTTCTGCGAAAAAAGAACAATCGCATAAGTTCGAAGAATGGCATTGGGCCAAGATTTTATTTGAAGAAAATTCATAAATTAATTCTCAGAACACGAAATTACTTTAAATCAATCTTTTTCAAATACGCCGGCATTTCTTCCAATGAAACAATATCATCCAATTTTTCAGCACGACGAATGAGATGTGGTGTTTGTTCCATGTCAATCATTACCACATTTGGACGCATGGCAATAAATTGCATCCACTGTGTCATGTTGTAAGCGCCTACTTTGTGTACCACAACATGATCGCCACGATTGAGCAAAGGCAAACTCACACTTTCTCGAATGCAATCAATGTTCATACAAAGTGGTCCGTAAACAACTTGATCCTCGGTGTGATGTGTGAAATCTTGTGCAGGACTTATTTTGTGATCGTACCAAAACGAAGTGAACATGATGTTCACACCAAAATCCATTATCGTTGCGCGACGTCCATCAGCCAAACGTTTATTTGCAAGGACAGAACCAAGTAGATATCCTGCATCATCAATAAGTGCGCGACCTGTTTCCAAAATCAACAAAGGCAATTCTTCAGTTTTGAATCCAAAATTCAGAATTGTTGTTGTAATAGCTTCTGCAAATTCATCAATGGAAGGAACGGTATCTGTGCCTGGCAAATAAGAACCTTTCAAAGTATTTTGAGAAGGGAATCCACCGCCAAGGTCAATGTACTGCAATTGCAAATTGTGTTGATTCTTGCAATGCCACATGAGATCGCAAAGTTTGGATGCTGCAACTGAATAGGCAGAAGGTGCAAGCATGAAAGTACCAATGTGTGAATGCAATCCAACCAATCTCAATTTTCCAGAGCCAATAATTTTCTGAATAGCATTCCACGCTGAACCATTCTCATAATTGAAACCAAAACGATCCCACATTGGATAAATACCGGTGTCCATATTCACACGAATGGCAACTCTTGGTTTTGCATTGATCGTTTCACACAAACTGATCAGTGAATACAATTCATCAAAGTGATCAATATGAATGAGCGAATCATTTTTTATTGCATCACGCAAATCCTGTTCTGATTTATCGGGTCCGTTGAAAATAATTTTATTTCCGGGAACACCATTGCGCAAAGCCTTGTTGTATTCAAAACCAGAAACCACTTCTCCCCATGATCCTTCTTGGTGAAATACATTACAAACTGCATTGATGTAATTTGTTTTGTAAGACCATGCGAATTGCACTTTCGGATAACGTGTCTTGAAAGAACGAACTGCATTCTGGTAATTTCTCCGCATTTGTCTTTCTGAAATAACAAAAACAGGAGAGCCATATTTTTCAATGAGTGATTTCACAGCCACACCGTCAATATGTTTTACAGGTTCGAATTCCGTGCGTGTTCCGAATTTATTCATTAATCCTGCATTCAATTTTTTGATGACAGGACGTTCGTATTTAAGCTTTGCCATAAGAATATTTTTTTTGCGTTTTTATAATTCTCCGAATGCGGAAATTTTTTGAAATTCTTCAATGTTCACAATATGATCCCATGCGTAACGGATGAACATTTTCCCAACATCATAAGTTGTGTAAGGCTCAACCGTTTCACCAAGTGCCATCTTAACCAATGCAGCGGGCTGATTTTGTCCTGCTCCTGCTGTCAAATAAATCCACGCAGGAAATCTTGGATTGACTTCCATGATGTAAGGTTTTCCATCAACAGAAAGCATGATTTCAATTTCCAATCCACCTCGCCATTTGGTTGCTGTAATGAATTTCTTCGCGAGATCGATCAGCGCATTGTCTTCAACTGTAATTCCCGCCCACGCTTTTCCTTTATCAGTGATATATAATTTTCGCATGGGAATTGCAGAAATCGTATTTCCTTTTCCATCACCAAGCACAGCGATGTTCATTTCACTTCCAGAAATAAATTGTTGAACAATAATTGGAAGCCCCCACTTCGCGTGCAATTTGTGAAATGCTTTTTGTGCTTGCTCGAGCGTTTGTGCAACGACAGCTTCATAAAATTTCCCTTTCACCACAATTGGCCAACCGAAATCTTTCGCCGTTCCTGCAAGATCTTCTACTTTATAAATGATTCGATCTGCAGGAACAAGCAAACCGTGTTTCTGTCCGAATGCGTAAAGATTCACTTTATCACGCGCTTCGAATTGATCCATTGCTGGAAGAAATGTTGCAATTCCAATTTTCCGTAATTTCTCTCCAAGACGAATGAAATTATGAAGCTCCGCATCGAAATTAGGAATGAGCACGTCAATCTTTTCAATGTCATTAATATATTCCAAACGTGCGAACAAGGATTCACTTCCTGCTGCTGGATATGGAATCTGATAAGTTTTATCCACCCAATCGTGCAAGTAAATTCCGGGTTCCAGTGCTTCGTAAGAAAGTCCAATGATGCGAACATCATAATCTTTTGCTTCACGCACAGCACGAATCACGGCCATTCCAGGCCCAGGGGAATCAATAGCGTTTAGTCCTGTGACAGCCACGGTATACCGCGGACGATCACCTTTTTTATTTTTGTCCTTCATAAAAATTGAGGAATTAATTAATGCTCGAGCAGATTATTGTCGCGCAATTGAGCCAACAGATCATCGTAGTCTTTATCAAACTGCGAATCGTCCACATCATATTTAGACGTGATGTTTTTTTTGATCTCGGCAATGGATTTATTGTCCTTCATCAGAAGAATGATGTCGGATCCAACTGGATTTGCTGAATAGGAATCTCCAGTTGCAGGATTAAAGATGAATCCCGATTCGCTTGTAGCAATGTTTTTTTTAAGCTTCATACACCTATGATTTATATTTATGTTTTCTTCTCGCAGGAATGTCAATGGCGGTGTAAAAGTAGTATCGATAGTTTAGTATTAACGGTTAAAAACAAAAGTTTCGTGAAAATTTCGGCAAAGAGTATTTTTTTGTCGGCTAATTGTATGACGTAACATTTTCAAAAAGGTTTAATAACTAATTTATAATATTCGTCATTTTTATTTGACACCCAATTCATAAAACACAATCTCCATTTTACGTCCCGCGTCCCTATCTTTGTCCCATGTCTAAAAAAAGTCTCGTAACAGGTTCACTCTTCGCAGCTCTAGCAGTAATTCTTGGAGCATTCGCAGCACACGGTTTGAAACCCTATGTTGAATCCGGCAAAATGGATTTGCAAATGCTTCAGAACTTCGAAACAGCATCACGTTATATGATGTACCATGCTTTCGCATTGATCATCTGTGGAATTCTTGGAAAAGTTTTAGGTGAATCCAAACTTTTGAAAATTGCATCACTACTTTTTATTGTAGGAATTGTATTCTTCTGCGGATCACTTTACTTATTAAGTACGAGAGATGTAATTGGATTAACCAATTGGAAATGGCTAGGACCAATTACTCCACTCGGAGGATTGTGTTTCATTTCGGGATGGGTTTTACTAGCGATTGGAACTTTGAAAAGTGACAAGGGACAAGTGGCAAGTGACATGTGAAATTATTTTACTGACAACCGAATCCTGACAACTGAAAACTGAAAATGAGTTTATACGAAGAATACAAAACGACCTTACAAAGAATCACTGACGTAAATTTTTCAGCGGCTCTTTTAAGTTGGGATCAGGAAACGTATATGCCCGCGGGCGGTGCGGAATTGCGGGCGCGTCAACAAGCTACACTTGCGGGAATTTCGCATGAGATGACGACGAGTGAGGCGCTTGGAAAATTATTGGATCAATTGGAAAATGAAAATTCGCTGGATGAAAAGCAAAAGGCGAATGTGCAACAGACTTTGAAAGATTATCGCAGGGCAAAAAAATATTCGCGCGCATTTGTGGAAGAATTGAGTGCTTGCATTTCAGAAGCGTTCAATGCATGGCAAGAAGCGAAAGCAAAAAGTGATTTCAAGATTTTCGCTCCGAAATTGAAGAAGTTGGTTGAACTGAAACGGAAAGAATGTGAACTGCTCGGTTATAAGGAACATGCGCTCGATGCTTTATTGGAATTGCACGAGCCAGGACTCACAACAAAAGATGTTGAATTGCTTTATAATGAAGTGCGATCCGAATTGGTTCCATTCGTAAAAAATATCATTTCAAAACCTTTGCATTCCCAAGACTTGTTGCACATTTCATACGACAAGGGAAAACAATGGGATTTCAGCGTTCACATTTTGAAACAAATGGGTTTTGATTTCAATTATGGACGACAAGATATTTCTGTACATCCTTTCACCATAAATTTTGGCGCACAAGATGTTCGCGTTACAACAAGAATTGATGAATTCAATTTATCGGATTGCATAACAGGCACAATTCACGAAGGCGGACACGCCTTATACGAACAAGGGCTTCCGAATTCAGAATATGGTTTGCCATCGGGTGAAGCCATTTCATTGGGAATTCACGAATCGCAATCGCGTTTATGGGAAAATAATGTGGGAAGAAGTTTGTCGTTTTGGAAAGGTCAATTTTCCGAATTGAAAAAATCTTTTCCTGAACAATTAAAAAATTCTACAGCCGAAGATATTTTTTCAGCAATTAATGTAGTGCAGCCTTCCTTGATCAGAATCAATGCGGATGAACTCACCTATCATTTTCATATCATGGTTCGTTTTGAACTGGAAAAAGCCTTGTTCGAAAATAAAATTCAAGTGGAGGAAATCCCTGCATTCTGGAATCAGCGTTACAAGGATTATTTGGGAATCGATGTTCCAAAAGATTCCGAAGGATGTTTGCAGGATGTGCATTGGTCGCACGGAAGTTTCGGTTATTTCCCGACTTATTCATTGGGAAGTTTTTATGCAGCGCAATTTTTCGCAAAAGCAAAAAAAGACATTCCTACACTCGAAAAGGAAATTGAATCTGGAAATTACTCTTCCCTGCTGAAATGGTTGCGTGAAAATATTCATCAATATGGAAAACGTTACGAAGCAAAAGAATTGTGCGAACGTGTCACTGGTGAAAAATTGAATTTCAATTATTTCATGGAATACGCCAAAGAGAAATACGGGAAATTGTATTCTGACAAATAAAGTGCTACTTAACAACTCAAAATTCGGAATTTAAAATGTAAAATTATTTTGAGCCTGCACTGTACTGCAAGCTATCATAGTGTGTGGAATGAATTTGGCACGTTTTTAGAAAGACTACCTTTAAACATTCAAACTTTTCAAATATATTTTATGAAAACTCTCTTCTACCTCGCAAGTATTTTAATTTTACTGAGCGCTTGTCACCATCAAAAATCGGTGGCTGCTTCAAATGCCTATGGAAACAATACACAAGCCACTCCAGCTTCATACACGCAAATCACTACACAAGGCGAAGTCCAAATCAAAACCGACGAATCAACCACCGCAACAATCACTGTTTATAATCCACCCGATTCTGTAAATACAACAACCGTTGTTGCAAATAATACAACAGTTGTGAATGATACGAATAAGAACAATTATCGCTTAAGCATTTCCTTCATTAGCATTGGGGCGGGAATTGATTGGCAGACCCAAGAGAGCTTCGTTAAGTGGTTGGATGCCCAACCTTCACATCCAAAGTATGACGAGTATCAGTGGGGCCGAGAAGGTGAGAAAGATTACTGTTTAAAACTTACCGAGTTATCAACAAGAGAACAAGAGATTTTCGTCCGTGATGTCCGCACTCAACTGACTGACAAACCATTAGTCATCGTTTCTGAATATGCGGAATGTAAAGGCAAGAAAGTCAATTAAGACACGACATTGGAAGGGAATTCCTAATTTTGTGGCCTGATTATTCATCATTTGTTAACCCAGAAAAACAGGAAATTAATATTCCGTTTTTTCTAATAAAAAGATAATAAAAATGAAAGAATTTGGCTTCAAAGGCAAGAATTCAACTCTTGCAACTCTCGGTCTCGACAAAGTAGAGGCTGCGTACTGGAATTTATCTCCTGCGGAATTAATTGAAGAAACCATTGCTAGTGGCGATGGCGTACTCTGCAATACAGGCGCGCTTGCGGTTGACACGGGTGAATTTACAGGACGATCGCCTAAAGATAAATTTGTTGTTTGTGATGACATCACAGAAAAAACTGTTTGGTGGGGTGACATCAACATCAAATTCGATTCTGCAAAATTTGACGCGCTTTACAATCGTGTTGCTGCATATCTCGAAGGAAAAGAAGTTTATGTGCGTGATTCTTATGCTTGTGCTGATCCGAAATATCGTTTGAACATTCGTGTTGTAACAGAAAAACCTTGGTCAAATCTTTTTGCAAATAATCTTTTCCTCCGTCCAACACAAGAAGAAATTCAATCCTTCAATCCGGAATGGAGCATTGTTTGTGCACCCGATTTCATGGCTGATCCAAAAATTGACGGAACGCGCCAACACAATTTCGCAATTCTGAATTTTACAAGAAAAATCATCCTCATTGGTGGAACAGGTTATACCGGCGAAATCAAAAAAGGAATTTTTTCTTTGCTGAATTATATTCTTCCACAGGAAAAAGGTGTTTTGTCAATGCATTGCTCAGCGAATCAAGGCAAGTTTGGTGATACTGCAATTTTCTTTGGACTTTCCGGTACAGGAAAAACAACATTGTCTGCTGATCCAAACAGAAACTTGATTGGAGATGATGAACACGGTTGGTCAGAATCAAGCGTTTTCAATATTGAGGGCGGATGTTATGCAAAATGCATTGATCTTACGAAAGAGAAAGAACCGGAAATTTGGGAAGCAATCAAATTCGGTGCGCTTTTGGAAAACATCGGAATGGATGAGAATACTCGTTTGGTTGATTTCAAAGACACAGGGAAGACTGAAAACACGCGTGTTGCCTATCCCATCAATCACATTGCAAACGCAATGGAGCCATCAATTGGTTCTGCACCAAAGAACATTTTCTTCCTCACTGCAGATGCTTTCGGAGTCATTCCTCCTATTTCAAAACTAACCACTGCTCAAGCGATGTATCATTTCATTTCCGGTTACACTGCAAAAGTTGCCGGAACAGAAATGGGAATTACAGAACCGCAAACAACTTTCTCTGCATGTTTTGGAAAGGCTTTCCTTCCACTTCACCCTGGAAAATATGCTGAGTTACTTGGCAATAAATTGAAATCAAATCCAGACATCAATGTTTGGTTGGTAAATACCGGCTGGACAGGTGGCGCCTATGGCGTTGGATCAAGAATAAAACTTTCTTTCACACGTGCACTCATTACAGCTGCTCTCGAAGGAAAATTGGCTGATGTTGAATACGGTGTTACACCAAACTTCAATTTGCATTTCCCTAAAACTTGTCCAAATGTTCCAACAGAAATTATGGAGCCACGTAATACCTGGAAAGACAAAAATGCTTTCGATATACAGGCTGCAAAACTTGCTTCAGGTTTCGTAAAAAACTTTGAGCAATATGCATCTGGAGTTTCTAAAGAAATTCTTGAAGCTGCTCCAAAATTGGAGTCAGTAAACGCTTAAATTATTATTGAATTGAAGAACTCCGAAAGTCTAATACTTTCGGAGTTTTTTTATGCTTGTTTGTGAAAAAACCGATTAATCTCTTCACAAAATATTTCCTTATCATTTCACGCGATTTCACTCATTTATTTCTTCCATGCCAATCATAAATTGCATTATAATACAATTTAAAGCCATATTCAGTAGGTTTTAGTCAAAATTCCGCAGGGTAATTCTCCGTATCTTAGTACCATTCAAGTAAAAATCAGTTCGCCCCGTCAACGAATCTCTTAATCAACTAATGAAACAACCAAAAGGTCAGATAAAATTTATCAGTCAGGATAAAAATGAATTTTTCACAAAAGTGAAAAGCCGCGTTGACTCTTATTTCAAAGACAATAAGATTTCAATTTATTACAACAGAAAGATGGTTGTAAAATCCATCGTGCTTATTTCTACTTACGTTCTGCCGTTTATTGCTATTTGTGTTTTACAGCCTGCTGCATGGATCAGTCTTATTTTATGGGCCATAATGGGTATAGGTATGGCTGGTGTTGGAATGAGCGTGATGCATGATGCTAACCACGGTGCCTATACAAAAAGCAAACTTGTCAATAACATTCTGGGCTTTACAGTGAACTTATGCGGCGGTTCGTCCCATAATTGGAAACTCCAACACAACATTCTTCATCACACTTACACAAACGTTACAGGCCTCGATGATGATATCGATGACAAGTTAGGAATGCGTTTTTCTCCACACACCAAACTTCACGGATTTCAAAAATTGCAATTCATTTATGCGTTTCTGTTTTATGGCATAATTACATTGTATTGGTCAACCTTAAAAGATTTTATTCAGTTTATCCGTTACACTAAAAACGGCGTAAATCCCAATACGAAATCTGAGAATACATTTTTCTTTTTCGAAATCATTTTCAACAAACTGGCCTATTTCTTCGTGCTACTATTTGTTCCCATTTATTATTTGAATATTCCTGTATGGGAAATTGTTACAGGGTTTATTATCATGCACGTTCTTGCGGGAATCATTCTTTCTGTCATATTTCAAATGGCGCATACCGTTGAAGGTACAACGCATCCAATGCCTGATGCAAATGGTTCCATTCAAAATAATTGGGCAATTCACCAAATGAACACAACGGTCGATTTTGCACGCGATAGCAAGTGGATTTCTTGGTATATCGGCGGACTGAATTTTCAAGTGGAACATCATTTGTTTCCGAAAATCTGTCATATTCATTATCCTGAAATTGCAAAAATTGTAAAACAAACTGCGCAAGAATGTGGTATTCCTTATTTGGAAAATGAGACATTCGGACAAGCGTTGCGTTCACATATCATTACATTAAAGCGATTGGGAAATTTACCCCCACTTAATGAAGTCCTCGCAGGATAATTTTATTTGTGTGAAATGGCAGCCTCACGAAAAGTTCCATTCCCCTTTGTTACCGACTTACTTTCTCCTCTGAACATTGTCATCAAACCGATGTTTGGTTGTCACGCGATATATCTTCGTGAAAAAATAATGATAATCCTTCGTCAGCGAGATGATCATGAAGATGCTAATGGAATTTGGATGGCAACATCAACTGAACATCATGCGTCCTTGAAAAAAGAATTTCCTTCTATGCATTCCGTTTTTCTTTTGTCAGATGGAAAAAAAGAAACTGAATGGCAAATGATTCCGGTTGAAGCCGATGATTTTGAAAGTTCAGCCATTCGTATTTGCGAAATGATTTTGAAAGGAGATGCAAGAGTGGGGAAAATTCCTAAAGCAAGGAAAAAAAAGTGATGTGCAGATTTCTGATGTGCAGATGTGCGGATTATTAGTGATTAGTGTGAAACAATAATTTCCTTCGATGCTGATCCACAACAACACAACAAATCAATAACGCTGAGATTTGGAATAAAACCGTGACGTTCTTCAAAAACCTGAACATATCTTTTGGGAGAAAAATCAGAATCTTCTTCAATGGTTTTTTTTGGAGAAATTATTTTTCGAAAATCAGTTGCATTATCCTTTGCGTCAAAATATTCATCGGTCAAAGAAATTTTCACATCAAGTTTTAATAACCTAATGGTGATCGATAAAATTTCAGAATTGTAATCAATCAGATTTTCCCATCTAGTACTTTCGTAGAAGGGAGAAAAATAATCGGCATAAAAATCGAAGAAGGGAGAATTTCCATAAGCGGAACGTATCGATTGCCAATGTTGTCTTTGCCAGATTCCATCGTAATTAATTTTCACATCATTCATTGGCGTATGATTTCCTGCAAGATGAATTGGAATTACCAAATCCTGAATTCCATTAGCACCAACAATTCTACATCGATTTCGCCAAGTTTGTTTGACATAATTTTCGTGCTGATCAATTAGAATTTCTGGATGCAATAGCAGTTTCGAATACCACTGGATAGGTCCAAGGTAAACACAAGGCAAAATAATATTTGATGAATTAATCATTTATAAAAAATATCCCAAGCAAATTTCAAAATCATTCCGCTAACAACAATAAGAAAAAGCACTCTTACAAATCCGCTGCCTTTTAGTAAAGCCATTCTCACACCAAGAAAAGAACCGATCATATTACAAATCGCTACAGGAATGGCTAAATCGAATCGAATATTCCCCGTGTAAATAAAATAGCAAAGTGCCGCCGCATTTGTTGCGCAATTAATAACCTTCGCACTTACTGATGCATCTAAGAAATCAAATCCAAAAACACTGATGTAAATAAGAATCAAAAAACTTCCAGTGCCCGGTCCGAAAAACCCATCATACAATCCAAGAAGTGCACCGGCTAGCAAGGATGCAATTGTAATCTGAATTCCCTCCACTCCTTTTTTCTGTGTCAAGCCCAATTCCTTTTTGAAAAAAGTATAAATGGCAACTAAAATGAGAAGAACTAGAACAAAAGGTTTCAGAAGATTTTTATCGAAAAGCGAAACAAGATGCGCACCGATCATTGAAAATACCAATGCCGTAATAACAGCGGGCAATACTGCTTGCCATTTCACAGGTCGCTTTCGCAAATAGCCCACCGTAGCAACTGAAGTTCCAGAAAACGAGGCAAATTTATTTGATCCTAGAATTACTGCAGGTGCAATACTTGGAAATGCAAGGAAGAATGCAGGCAATTGGATCAATCCTCCTCCTCCAACAATCGCGTCAATAAATCCTGCTGAGAAAGCAGCAACCAATAAAAAATAAAAATTGAAATTGGAAAGAAGTTCGTGCATTAATATTCGATTATTTGAAATTCGAAATTCTGAAAATTATTTTTGGGAATAAGTGAAATTTAATATCAGAATTCTGATGGTTTTGAATTTCAAATCTTCGAATATTAAATTTTCAAATTTATTCAATCGTTTTAAAACATCGATCCCATCTTACGTGACCATCCGGTTTGTCGTAAGAAAATAAAATCATCGTCGCTTTTCCTACAATATGATCTTCGGGAACAAATCCCCAATATCGCGAATCCATAGAGTAGTGCCTGTTGTCACCCATCATGAAATAATAATTCAATTTAAACGTATAAGTCGTAGCGTATTTTCCATTGATAAAAATGGAATCATTCTTTACGTCAATACGGTTGTGTTCATAGCTCACAATAATTCTTTCATAAATCGAAAGTGAATCTGCAGAAAGATGAATGGTCGCTCCTTTTTTCGGAATGATGATAGTGCCGAAATTATCTTGGTTCCAAGCAAATCTTTCATCGTGCGGAAAAATTTGTCCGTCATATGCGCCAGCATGTGAATTTTCCGCTTCAACAGAAACAATCTTACTGATCAATCGAAGACTGTCGGCCTGTTTAGGGAGTAGCGTTATTGTCAGAATACTATAATTTCCCTGTTGACATTCACGAACCATTCCCAGTTTTTTCAATTTCAAACCAACACGATCTGCAGAATCCATTTTTACATTGTAATTGAACAAAACATTTTTAGGAAAAGGCAATTTGGTTCTATTGACAAAAACTTCGCGGTCCTCAATTTTAAAAGTATCTCCAGGCAACGCAACACAACGCTTAATAAAATGAGTACGATGATCAACTGGATAATTCGTGGCTTTTCCTGTTAAAGGAAAAAGTTCTTCCGCAGGAAAATTAAAAACTATAACATCATTGCGTTTGATTTCGGAATACCCTGGGACTCTATGGTAATTCCAAGTCCACCAAGTCACATAGGAAGGAAAACTACCAATGGTTTGGTGTGAAAACGGAAGACTCAAAGGTGTCTGTGGCAGGCGTGCTCCATAAGCAAGCTTATTCACAACGATGTAATCACCTTCAAGCAAAGTGTTGTCCATGGAAGCGGATGGAATTGCGAAAGGTTCGAAAATAAATGCTTTCACAATCAACACTCCGATGAAAGCAAATGCCAATGCTTCAAACCATTCTCGAAAAGGTGCTTTTCTCTTTTTCCCTTTTTGGGGAATTGGATTTCCTTCAGGAATCACGGAATTGATATTCGGTGGAACTATAGAATCCGAATCATTCGATATTTCATAATCAGCCGATGGATCATCATTTCCAGCAATGAACGCGTCCGAATTTTCAAACTTTTTATCATCGGGAATAATACTATCATCCATTGGAATATTCGAAATTTGAAAATTGAAAATTTGAAATTGAATTCCATTACAAATACGATGATCAAATAAAAAGGGTTTTGAATCTTCGAATTTCCAATTTCGAAGATTCGAATTCCTAAACTATTTTTTCTTCGCAGGAACTTTTTTTGGATCGTTTGATTTTCCACGATTCTTGAACTGGCCGTAACCGATGATGATAAGAATTCCACCAACAACCCACCACAAATAAGATTTGGAAAGTCCTTCTTTCGAAACAAAACTCATCATGCGTTCAGGTCGGAAACCTGTTTCTTCTCCTTTCGACATCCAAACGAAAACTGGTTTTCCCACAATGTGATCGGCAGGAACATATCCCCAGAAACGGGAGTCAAGAGAGTTATGACGATTATCTCCCATCATCCAATAATAATCTTGTTGGAAAGTATAGGTGGAAGTTTCAGTTCCGTTGATGAAAAATTTGCCTCCTTTTACTTCGAGCGTATTGTTTTCATAAACGCGAATTGCGCGTTCCCAAAGTGGCAGACTGTCAATGGAAAGATGAACGGTCATTCCTTTTTTAGGAATGATGATTGGTCCGAAATTGTCTTTGTTCCATTTGAAAAAAGCGGTGTGTGGAAAAACATTAAGCTCAGGATTGAATGAACCTGCAGTATCCTCATTCATGATAATGGTATCGCAATAAGGTTTTATTTTTTGCAAATCATCTTCAGAACATTGCAACAAATGATCAAATCCCATCTGATGAACAGCGTCTGTACTTTCATCAGGCTCTTTTTCAATTGCATATTTTTTTCTGATAGCATCAAGCGCATTTGCATTGGAGGATTTTACAAAATATCCGTACTGCAAATTTTTCGGAACGTAGGCTTTTTGTCCATTGATATAGAGAACATGCTTTCTCACTTCCAATTTATCACCTGAAATGGCAACGCAACGTTTCACATAGTTGTCTTCCTTGTCAATTGGATGAACAACCAACATATCGTTATCAATAATCTGCTGACGAATGGCAGCTTCAGAAGAATGATTTCTAAATGCAGCTTCTCTCACAACCTGATAATAAGTTGTGTTTCGATTCGGCGTATAAACTGAATCGCCTTCGGGAAAATTAAAAACAACAATATCATTACGTTCCACTTTTCCGAAACCTGGCAAACGCCAATAAGGAAGTTCAATCCATTTAAGATAAGATGGCGTGGTTTCTGTCAATGGCAATGTGTTGTGCGTGAAGGGAACTGTCAATGGAATAGCAGGAACTTTCGCACCATAACTCATTTTGCTGACGAATAAATAATCGCCCACCAATAATGTTCCTTCCATAGAAGAAGATGGAATTACAAATGCCTCGAAGAAAAAGGTGCGGATTAATGTTGCAGCGATAATTGCAAAAATTCCCGCTTCGCCCCACTCTTTCAACATTGGTTTCTTTTTGTCTTCTGGAGGAACGCCCGTAAATTTTATTTCTTTTGAAAATCCCAAATACGGAAGCCAAATAAAATAACCAAACACAGCAAGAACATGTTGTGCGAATTTTCTTTTCCCGAAACAATTTGAAAGCAAAACAATCATGATTGGCAACATGTAGAATCCTACTGTCGGAATCATAACAAGAAAAATCCACCACCAAGGTTTCTTGATGATCTTCAGCCAAACAATAAAATTGTAAACGGGAATAAAAGCTTTCCATCCTTTTTCACCGGCTTTTTCAAAAGTTTTGTAAAGTCCGACAAGCAAAAGAACTGCGGAAATGAGAAGGAAAATATGAATGGTTTGCATAGGCTATTTTAAGAGAGCGAAAGGTAAGAAGGGATTTTTGATGTTTGATAGTTGATTTTTGATTTTTGATTGAATATTTGTTTTTTTTATGATCGCGTTCGCAAGATTACAATCCAACATCAAAAATCAACCATCAAACATATTTTAACCGAGAAGGTCATTCATTCCAAAGATTCCCTTTTTCCCAAAAAGCCATTCTGCTGCGATAACTGCTCCGAGAGCAAAACCTTCTCGTGAGTATGCCTCATGCGTAATGGTGATTTTATCGACATCGGAATTGTAAATGACGGAGTGCGTTCCAGGAACTTCACCAATGCGTTTGGAAACAATTGGCAATTCTTCATGCGGAACATCAGCTGGTAATTCATTAGGATAATCTTTCCACGTTTTTTTTCTGTCGAGATTAGCAAGAATTCCATCGGCCAAAGTGATTCCTGTTCCACTGGGAGAATCGAGTTTATGAACGTGATGGATTTCCTCCATTGAAACATCATAATCGGAATAAGGATTCATCAATTTTGCCAATTGATTATTGAGGCGGAAAAACAAATTCACACCCAAACTGAAATTCGAAGCGGTGAAAATTGTTCCGTTTTTCTCCTTGCATTTCTCTGCAACAAATTCCATTTGATCGTTCCATGCTGTGGTGCCTACTACAATGGGAACGCCTGCTACAAAACAATGCAAAATGTTTCCTACAACCGTTTTTGGTGTGCTGAATTCAATGGCCACATCGGCCTTTTTCAATTCCTCCAATGGAAACGGATCGAAATTGTCTTTGTCAACTTTCAGAACAATGGAATGGCCGCGTTTGAGTGCAATGGCCTCAATGGTTTTTCCCATTTTTCCATAACCGAGTAGTGCGATTTTCATTGGGCGAAGTTAGCCACAGATTTCACAGATTTGCGCAGATTTAAAAAAAACTCCGTGCCTTCGTCCCCAATAGCTATCGCGGTCCGTGGTTTTTTCTTCTTGCGTGAGGGATTGCAGCGGAAAGCCCGAAGCGCGTGGGCATGAGCGTTGACGGACTTGGAGCGGAAAGCCCGACCTGACGAAGGAAGGGCACGCCCTAATGATTACAGATTATTCGATTACAGATTACCAATTACCAATGGAAATAGTAGTCAGTTGTCAGTAGTTAGTTGACAATTGGCTATCGAAAAACTTTTCAACTTTTCAAATTCCAACTTTTCAACTTTTTTTATCAATATGGTGTTTGATTAAAGTTAAATTTGCGCCCTCAAATACTTTGATCAGACCAATGACACAAGAGCAGGAAATAGCGAGAAGAAGAACGTTTGCCATCATCAGTCACCCTGATGCGGGAAAAACCACCTTGACGGAAAAACTTTTGTTGTTCGGCGGAGCTATTCAAACGGCGGGTGCGGTGAAAAGCAATAAGATCAAAAAAACGGCCACTTCCGATTTCATGGAAATTGAGAAGCAACGTGGAATTTCTGTTTCAACTTCGGTAATGGCATTTGAATATGGCGGAAAGCGAATCAACATTTTGGATACGCCCGGTCACAAGGATTTTGCGGAAGATACTTATAGAACTTTGACTGCAGTTGACTCCGTAATTCTTGTTGTGGACAGTGTGAAAGGTGTGGAGGAACAAACGCAAAAGTTGATGGATGTTTGTCGCATGCGTAATACGCCTGTGATGATTTTTGTAAATAAATTGGATCGCGAAGGACAAGATCCGTTTGATTTGATGGAAGAGATTGAGGAGAAATTGAGCATTCATGTGGCACCACTTTCTTGGCCCATTTCAAAGGGAAGTTCTTTCCGAGGTGTTTATAATTTGCATCAGAAAGAACTGAATATTTTCACACCACACAAAACTGCAAAATCAGAAGCTGGAATTAAAATCAATGATGTTTTCGCTGATGAAATCCTGAATTATGTGAAGGATGATTTGGTTGTGAAATTGCGCGATGACATTAAATTATTGGAAAGTGTTTTTGAACCGTTCGACGCGGAATTGTATCGTGATGGATTGCTCGCTCCCCTATTTTTCGGAAGTGCGATCAATACATTCGGTGTGCAGGAATTGTTGGATACATTTTTGGAAATTGCACCGCCTCCAGGTGCACGTCAAGCAGAAGAACGTGTTGTGAATGCAATTGAAAAACCATTTACAGGATTCGTTTTCAAAATTCACGCGAACTTGGATCCGAACCATAGAGATCGTATTGCATTTGTGCGTGTTTGTTCTGGAGAATTCGAAAGAAATAAATTCTATTACCACACACGTCTGAAAAAAAATGTGCGTTATGCTAATCCAACAACTTTTTTGGCCAATGAAAAGAAGTTGATTGAGAATGCCTATCCCGGCGATGTGGTTGGATTGTTTGACACCGGAAATTTCAAAATCGGCGACACACTTTCAGAAGGCGAAGATTTGCATTTCAAGGGAATTCCAAGCTTTTCTCCCGAAATTTTCAAGGAATTGGAGAATAAAGATCCAATGAAAAGCAAACAATTGGAAAAAGGAATTCGTCAGTTGACAGAAGAAGGTGTTGCACAATTATTCATTCAACAACCCGGTTCACGGAAAATTGTTGGTACGGTAGGTGATCTTCAGTTCGAGGTAATCCAATTCCGAATCACCAATGAATACGGCGCAAAATGTTCGTTTTCCCCTCTTAATTTCCACAAGGCACTTTGGGTAACATCCGAAAACAAAAAAGCATTGGAAGATTTCCTACAACGAAAAGCACAAGTAATCGCCTACGACATTCACGAACGTCCCGTATTTTTCGCTGATACAGAGTGGTCTTTAAATGCAACCAAGGAATATTTCAAGGAAATTCAGTTTCACACATCGAGTGAGTTTGATGCCAAGTGATTCAAAAATTCAAGGATTCAAAAATTCAAGGATTCAAAAATTCATTCACTTCGATATTCGGTGTTCGATATTCGATATTCATAATTCATTTTTTGGGGGCGTGCCCCCAACAGAAATGTTGGGGTCGGGCTTTTCGTTCCAAGTCCTTCCCAACAATACTGTTGGGATGGGCTTTCCACTTCTATCCCTCACGCAAAGGGAAAAACCACGGAGACACGGAGGAAAAACATCAATTTCATTGGTAATTGGTAATCTGGTAATTGGTAATTCCTCCGAAATACTGGTATTTCAAGGAAAATCACTACCTTTGCCGTCCCAATAATGGGAAAACTAAAACTATTAACTAATGCCTACGAAGATCAGATTACAACGCCACGGTAAGAAAGCTTATGCATTCTTCCACATTGTTGTTTCCGACGGTCGTACCCCACGGGATGGGAAGTTTATTGAAAAGATAGGCACCTACAACCCGAACACGAACCCGGCAACAATTGAAATTGACATGGACAGCGCATTTAACTGGATCAAAACCGGTGCACAACCGACTGATACCTGTCGCGCAATCCTTTCTTACAAAGGAGTCATGATGCGTCACCATTTATATCGCGGTGTAGAAAAAGGCGCTCTTACACAAGAGCAAGCCGATGCTAAATTGGCGAGGTGGATGGAAGAAAAAGCAGCGAAAGTTGAAAGCAAAAAAACAGGTCTTACCGATTCTGCTTTAAGTGCTGACAAAAAGCGCGCGCAAGCTGAGACAGCCGCAAACGAAGCTCGTATTGCAAAAATTGCAGCGAAGAATGCAGTTGTTGTTGAAGAGCCAAAAGCTGAAGTTGTTGAAACTCCAGCTGCTGAGAATACAGATAACGCGTAATATTAACGTGCTAATAAGTGTGAGACCTGAGACTAATATCTCGGGTCTTTTTTTTAATTAGTTGTCAAGTTCCCATAACATAATTCCCATGATCAAAAAAACGTTCTTCCTTTCAGTTATTTCACTAATCGCAATTAGTTGTAATCAACCTGCAACTAATTCGAGTAATGATTCACTCGTAAATATGGATTCTGTAAAAACAAAAACGGATTCAATTATTTCGAAGAAAGATTCAACTGTATTGATAGGGACACATTTGACGGACACGGCATTCATCAGCGGCAGTGAAATTATTTTCTTACGACCAGATTCACTTCGATTTGAGAGCTATTCGAAGAAACTGAATTCTGGAATTTCAGAAGCAGATTCGGATTTTGGATTTGCTTTTTCCATGGCCTTGGATACGATTCTTCAAAATAAAAATTTCAAAAGTGTGAAGGCGACCATTTCAACCAAAAGATATATTCGGATTTTGGACTGCAAAGGCGGACCAATTACCATTGACCGCGATACCGTTAATTTTGGAATTGTTCTTTCTGCAAAAGGAAAAAAGATTGAGGCCGAGCAAAATGTTTATCCTGGCGAACATTACATTCATGTAGTTAGGAAGTATTTTGATTTGAAGAAGTAGTGAGAAGATGTGCTGATGTTGCGATATGCTGATGTAATTATCAATTGCAATTGACTAATAATTTTGCAGTACAATCACACCAAATCTTCATTTTATCATTATCTTCGTTAGTAAATAAAGTCCTCTGAAAAAGACAGTTTATATATTATTATTTGCAATGCTCCTGCTTCAATCAGGTGGTGTTTTTGTGTTCTATGGATTGAAGCAGTATTATGTGAAGCAGGAAATGCGTGAAAGGATTGTATCCACAAAAATGGGAATGCAGAAAATCACACTTTCGGTATCGGAATTTCAGACGTGTAAAATCAATGAAACTGAAATTTCTATGAATGGGAGAATGTATGACGTGAAATCGGTGAGCATTTCTGGAAATAAGGTTTCCTTGGAAGTTTTTAATGATATGGAGGAGGACGAAATCATTGAAAAAATCAACCTTTCCATAAATAATAGTAAGCAAAATAAAAATCAGCCAGATCAAATAGTACAACTTCTAACTTCCGTTTATTTACATCCTTCATTTCAACTTTCCTTTACAAATAAAGGTTTTCATGAAATTACTTTTCGAACAGATATTGATCTGATTCATTCTCGCGAACTCGAAATTTCCTCCCCTCCGCCTCGATTGGTTTAAGCAAATTTTTTATTTCATTCCTAAAATAATATTGGATTGAAAATACAGCGCCTCCACAAATTGGATTGTTGCTGCGAATTATTGTTTTTCCAAAATCATTTAAATTTTTACAAGATGAAATTAAGATATCATGTAATATCCGCAATGCTGCTATGCGGATTCCAGTTTTCATTTGCACAAACAATCCCGACTGACACCACAAAACACACTTTGTCAGAAGTAATTATCTCTGTGAATAGAGCGGAAGAAACCAAAAAGACAGTTGCACAGCAGGTCGATGTTCTCACCTCAGAGGATATTGCAAATACACAATCACAAACTTCTGCAGATGTGATGAGCAACACTGGAAATGTTTTTGTTCAGAAAAGCCAGCTTGGTGGCGGAAGTCCTGTTATTCGTGGTTTTGAAGCAAGCCGGATTTTGCTTGAAGTGGATGGTGTTCGAATGAACAACATCATTTACAGAGGCGGTCACTTGCAGAATATTGTCACTATTGATAATAATATTCTTGATCGAACAGAAATTTTGTACGGACCGGCATCCACCATTTATGGAAGTGCTGCATTGGGTGGAGTGATTCACTTCTACACAAAAAATCCAATGTTTGCCGAGAAAGATTCTGCAAAAAATATTCGTGTAAATGCCATGACTCGTTATGGAAGTTCAGACAATGAATTTACCGGACATGTTGATTTTAATATTGGCATGGAAAAATTCGCATCACTCACTTCCATCACCTATGCCAAGTTTGGCGATTTAAGAGGCGGCGAAAATCAAAATCCATTTTACACAGGGGCCTATGGTGAGCGTCCGTATTATGTGAAACGAATAAATGGGAAAGATTCTCTTGTGAAAAATGCTGATCGGTATTTGCAGGTGCAAACCGGATATTCACAATACGACATTCTACAGAAATTTGCTTACAAACAGAACGAACATGCAACCCACGGACTAAACATTCAGTTTTCAAATTCCTCCGATGTTCCCCGTTATGATCGTTTGACGGATCCAGGTTCAACCGGATTGAAAAATGCAGAATGGTATTATGGTCCACAAACACGAATGCTTGCTGCTTATGATTTGAATGTTAAAAATGCTGAAGCAAAATTCCAGAACATTCACTTCGGTGTAAACTATCAAGCAATTACAGAAAGCCGACATGATCGGAAATTCAACAATGATAATCTACATAATCGAATTGAAAATGTTGGTGTAATTGGTTCAAATCTTGAATTTCAGAAAAGCACGCTCAAACACAATATCCGTTTTGGATTCGATGCACAATACAATATGCTGACTTCTACAGCAAATAGTGAAAATATCGTAACAGGAGTTGTCAGTCCGCTCGATACACGTTATCCAGATGGAGATAATACAATGCTTGATGCGGCACTTTATTTTTCGCATACATTCATGATCAATGATCAGTTGACTTTGGTTGATGGAATTCGTTTTGGAATAATCACACTTCATTCCACTTTTGTTGACACTTCATTTTTTCATCTCCCATACAAGGCAGCAGACCAAAGCAATCCCGTTTATTCTGGAAGTGTAGGTTTGATTCATTCACCTTCCGATGATTTGAAACTTTCACTCATGGTATCAACTGGATTCCGTGCACCTACTGTTGATGATTTGAGTAAAGTATTTGAATCAGGCCCAGGAATGTTGATTGTTCCGAATAAGGATTTGAAACCAGAACAAACCATCAATTATGAATTGGGTGTTACAAAAATCTTCAACAGAAAAACCAGTTGGGAAAATTACCTGTACTACACACAATTTCAGAATGCAATTGTAACCGACAAATTCCAATATGAAGGAAAAGACTCCATTCTGTATGATGGTTCGATGAGTGCCGTTTATGCCAATCAGAATAAGGGGGAAGCCTTCATTTATGGATTTTCTTCCAACTTCAGAACAAAGCTGAGTGATAATTTCTCAATGAGTCTCGTGGTGAATTATACTTATGGAAGAATTTTGACGGATTCCAGCAATGCTCCACTTGATCATATTCCTCCGGTGATGTCAAGATTGCAACTTACCTATTCCAATAATAAGTTCAGCTCTGATTTCTTCATCAATTACAACGGAGCGAAGAAATTGAAGGACTATTATTTGAATGGTGAAGACAATGAACAATATGCAACTCCAATGGGAATGCCTGCGTGGCTTACAGCTAATTTGCATTTTTCATACAAGGCTTGCAAACTGTTGACTGTTCAGGCTGGAATTGACAATATTTTCGATACACAATACCGCTATTTTGCAAGTGGAATGAATGCTCCGGGAAGAAATATCTATGCAGCGATTCGTTTTCATTATTAGAATAAATTCAATTTTTTATAAAAAAAAGAGAGGCGGCTGTAATGGTTGCCTCTTTTTTTTCGAAAACTGTCTCTAATCTCCATTTAAAAAACTATCGGGATCATGCATATCTTTGCGCTGTGAATAAAACGGATTGTTTCATGCTTGGATATACCCTCCGCGCCTCTGGTGTGCAAGGGGAAGTGATTATTGAATTGGATGTAGATGATCCATCACGTTATAAAAAATTAGATTCCATTTTTATAGAATTGCACGGTTCACTCGTTCCTTTTTTTGTGAAGGGAACAAAGCTGAATGGAAATTCTCTAACGGTTAAATTGGATGGAGTTGATAAACCAGATGACACACGGAGTATTTTAAAGTGTTCTGTTTTTCTACCGCTAGATAAATTACCAAAGCTGAATGATAAAACATTTTACAATCATGAAATTGTAGGATTTGAAGTGATAGATGAACGATTCGGTGTAGTGGGAATAGCAGAAGAAATTCTTGACAGAATGATGCAACCAGTAATAAAAATCAAGAGCGGGAAACAGGAAGTGATGATTCCACTTTCGGAAGGTGCAATTATAAAAGTGGATCGTGCAGAGCGGAAATTATATGTTACATCACCGGAAGGTTTGATTGAACTCTATCTTACCTTGGGCAATGATGTTCCTGATGATCAAGATTAAGCATTAAAGATTTTCTAAACAGATGAGGCTTATTTCCATTCTTAATTTTTAATCCTTAATTCTTAATTCTAAATCATTTTTTTGTAGCTTAGACATTGATCCATTATGTCACACAGCAGTTTTGCATTCAAACAATTTATAATTCATCAAGACAAGTGCGCCATGAAAGTGGGCACGGATGCTGTGCTGTTGGGTGCGTGGGCAAAAACCTATGGCGTGCGACGCGCGTTGGATATTGGAACGGGAACGGGAGTGATTGCCTTGATGCTTGCACAAAAATGTGGGGCTACAATTGATGCAATTGAAATTGACGAACAAACGGCAGAAGAGGCGAAAGAAAATGTAAAAAAATCTCCTTGGGCCGATCGAGTTCATGTGCAACATATATCAGTTCAGGATTTTGAAAAGATGCACGATGAGAAATATGATTTGATCGTTAGCAATCCACCCTATTTTTCAGATGCGCAACCTACAACAGAAGAATCGCGCACAAAAGCACGACACACCATTTTGCTTCCCTTTGGCGATTTAATTCATGCTGCAAACAAATTGCTTTCGAAAGAAGGAAAGTTTTACGTAATTCTTCCCACAAAAGAAGGCGAGCAGTTTCGTGAAATGGCAGAAGCGAAAGGTTTGCATTTGCGCAGAATAACAAGAGTGAAAACGACTCCTGAAAAAACAGAAAAACGTTTGTTGATGCAATTTGGATTTACAGCAAAACCACAAGTCTCCGAATCAATATTGATTATTGAAAAAGATAATTTGAATGCGCAACATTACACAGATGAGTATAAGGAATTGACAAAAGAGTATTATTTGAATATGTAGTTTTTAGTTGTCATTGGGAAAGTTGTTCCGAAGGAATCCCCTCGGAAAAAGGTTGGAAGGTTGAAATTTGAAATTTGAAATAAATGTTTTCACAAAGACTTTTTTGCTTTTGATGCAGTTTTTTTCGTGAGGGATAGTAGTACCACATAGTGGTCCATTCGGGAGAAAGCCCGAAAGCCGCAGTGTCGGGTTTTCAAACCAGACACTGCGGCAGAGGACTGGCAACGAATAGCCCGACCTCGTCAATGGAAATGTTCTTTAGTTCAGTGACAATTGTCATGACGAGGGCACGCCCAAATGATTAAAATAGCGGTAGGGAAAAGACGTTAGATTGCATTGTGCAGTTGTCTGCTTTCATAAAATTTAAAACAAAATATATGTCAATCAAAAAAATGATTTCTAAAGCGGCATCGAATGTTTCATTCACTAAACATGAATCAAAAATAAAGGTGGGAGATAAAGCGCCGGCGATTAAAGGAATTGATGAGAACGGAAAAGAATTTGATTCGAAATCCTTGAAAGGAAAAAAAGTGGTTTTGTATTTTTATCCGAAAGACAATACGCCGGGTTGTACTGCAGAAGCCTGCAGCCTGCGGGATAATTACAAGAGAATGTTGAAAGAAGGTTATGTTGTGATAGGTGTGAGTGCAGATACACCAGTGAAACATAAAAAATTCATTGAGAAATATGATTTGCCTTTTCCGTTAATAGCAGATGAGCAATTGGAATTGATTAAAGCCTATGATGTGTGGGGCAAGAAAAAATTCATGGGGAAAGAGTTTGAAGGAATTTTACGGACGACTTTTGTGATTGATGAAAAAGGAATGATTGAAGAAGTAATTTCGAAAGTGGATACAGTTGGACACGCTGACCAGATTCTTAAATAGACAAGGTTTTTTGTTTTTTAATTTGATGTCCATTTCAATATTTTCATTTTCAAATACTCAACATTTAATGGTTTTGAAACATAATCGTTCATACCGGCTTCAATGCAGCGTTCGTAATCGCCTTTGATTGCATTGGCAGTAAGAGCAATAATTGGAACCTCATTATGCAATTCTGTACGGATAATGCGAGTTGCTGTAAGTCCATCCATTTCTGGCATCTGCATATCCATGAGAATGATATCGTACTTCTTGAGTTTGATTTTTTCAATTGCAATAATGCCATTCATTGCCTCATCCACTCGATGGCCCAATTTGGTAAGCACCGCAGATGCATAAAACATATTCAGCTTATCATCCTCCACAACCAAAATATCAAGACTTCGCTGCACAACACTATTTTCCAACAATGGTTTTGTTGTGTTGGGTTCCTGTTTCTGTTCCGCTGAATTAATTTCAATAGATTTTGGAAAACTCAACTGCACTGAAAATTTAGTTCCTATTCCTTTTTCACTTTCAACCGAAATCGTACCTCCCATTAACTCAACAATCTCCTTTGAAATGGCAAGGCCTAATCCGGAGCCACCATATTTACGCGTAATGCTGTCATCTTCTTGCTTGAAACTGTCGAAAATGGATTCTAGTTTTTCATTATCAATTCCAATTCCCGAATCACTTACACTAAAACTTATTATCTGATTTGAGTCATCATCATGAACAAGTTTAGCCGCAAGACTAATATTCCCCTGACTGGTGAACTTGATAGAATTACCCAGCAGATTTGTAATGACTTGTGTAAAACGCAGCGGATCGCCAATGAGTTTTTGATGGATACGTTCATCTACATAAGAATGAAAAATGAGGTGTTTTTCATCAATCTTTAAATGCAGGGCATGTTGAATTCGCTCAAATGAGGTTCGAATGGAAAATGGTATTTTTTCAATAGTTAATTGACCCGCATCGATCTTTGAAAAATCGAGAATGTCGTTTAGAAGCTCTAGCAGATGTTCAGAAGAAATAGAAATTGCCTCTAGATAAAAACGTTGATCCTTATCTAATTTAGTATTCTTCAGCAAATCACTCATTCCCATAACAGCATTCATAGGAGTTCTGATCTCGTGGCTCATATTTGCAAGGAACTTCTCCTTCAATTCCTTCGCTCGTTTTATTTCTTCAATGGAACGTTCAAGATTGTATTTGACGATTTCCTGCTCCAACTTGTATTGAATATTCACATATACAACACTCACAACATTGGTAACGAAACGCAACAATGCGATATGCTCCTCTGTGAATTGATTCGGTTTAGAACTTGAAAAACCGAACGCTCCAACACTCTCCCCTCGCATGATAACAGGCAACCAAAGTCGGGAGCGAACATGGAGTCGTCGTTTACTATCAGAAGAAATGTTATCGGGATCATTATCGACATCAGCAATATTCAGGATTTTATTATTTCGGATTACCCAACCTGGATGTCGATCCATTACAGTGCGCACAGCTTCGGCTTTCTCCTCTTCCGTAAACCCTTTTGAATATGAAAGCGTCAACTTTTTCGTTTCATGATCAATCAGGTAAAGTCCTGAATATTCAACATCTACAATCTCATCAATAATTTCTCCACTAGTCTTAACCAATAAATCAATATCAGTAATATACACTAAGCGATTAGCGAAATTATCAAGTTTAGCAATGAGTTCAATGTGAAGTGACATAAAGCCGAGTCATCAGTAGATTTTGGTGCCGTAGAATTTTACACCCTTTTCAATACTATATTTTATTCAAAAAATAAAGATACACTGAAATTGGAATTCTTTTTGAAGAATTATGATTTCCTAAAAGAGTCCGATATAGAAGGAAGACTGCTGATTTTGAAGAATGAATTCGGAAAAATAGAAGACACATTTCAAAGAATAGCTTAATCTGAATGATTTAAAAAATTTGAATTGCTGATTGAGTGGTAAATAAGCAACCCTATAGATTTATTAATTCAAAGATCTGTTCTGAAAACTTTGATCACCATGTCCTGTTGTGGCAACAGACTTTTTTGTGACTCAATTTTCCGACCAAAATTATTGCAATAACTAGCATATAAATGGAAACACAGCTCCTTTTTTATCGCCATACTTAATATTTGCAAATAAAATATTGGCAAAAGTTATATACCTGTATATATCTGTTTTATAGCCTTATACATATTTTAACATCAGATATTGTGTATTATTATTAGGCTTTGTTAATAATTATTTGAACTGAGATGTTGCATATATTAAGTAAACCTCTATTTTTGCTTCATTAAATCGAAAATCAATTATTTATAAACGCGCAAATCTTATTTATCATGAGCAAAGAAAAAGACAAGGACAAAGAAGTAAACAAAGAGAAGCTGAAAGCCCTACAGCTTACAATTGACAAACTAGAGAAAACTTACGGCAAAGGCACTATCATGAAAATGGGTGATAGTCCAGTTGAACATCTGGAAGTAATTCCAACAGGTTCACTTACATTGGATATTGCACTTGGAGTTGGTGGTTACCCGAAAGGCCGAGTGATTGAAATTTATGGACCTGAATCATCAGGAAAAACAACACTTGCTATTCATGCAATTGCACAAGTACAAAAAGCAGGTGGTATAGCTGCGTTCATTGATGCGGAACATGCATTCGATCGTTTCTACGCTGCAAAACTTGGTGTTGACATCGATTCCTTGCTGATTTCACAACCTGACAATGGAGAACAAGCACTGGAGATCACTGAAAACTTGATCCGCTCTGGCGCGATTGATATTATAGTTATTGACTCCGTTGCGGCATTGACACCAAAAGCAGAAATTGAAGGTGAAATGGGCGATTCGAAAATGGGATTGCACGCACGTTTGATGTCACAGGCATTACGTAAACTCACAGGCACAATTTCCAAAACAGGATGTTGCTGCATGTTCATCAATCAGCTTCGTGAAAAAATTGGAGTGATGTTCGGTAATCCAGAAACCACAACAGGTGGTAACGCCTTGAAATTTTACGCATCCGTTCGATTGGATATTCGCCGTTCTACACAATTGAAAGAAGGTGAAGTGGTAATGGGAAATCGCACACGTGTGAAGGTGGTGAAGAATAAAGTGGCTCCTCCTTTCCGTCTGGCTGAATTCGATATTCTCTATGGAGAAGGAATCTCCCGTCTTGGAGAAGTGATTGACTTGGGTGTTGAACACAACATCATTAAGAAAGCTGGTTCATGGTTCTCTTATGAAGATCAGAAACTTGGTCAAGGTCGTGATGCGGTGAAACAAATTTTCATTGATAATCCTGAATTGCAGGACAGAATCGAAAGACAAATTCGTGAAGTTCTTTCTACTGGATCATCTATTGCTGAATTGGTTGAAGCTTAAAAACCAGTCTTCGATACATTTTTTGTCAGAAAGAATATGAATTAAATCGATAGCTGACAAAAAACACGCTGAAAGAAAAATCGGCTAGAGGTTTTGTTGAAATAGGATGATGAAAGATTAATTGCTTTCCTGCCATGGTTTGTTGTTTTTTCTTTTCATCATTCTAAATTCATTGCAAATTATCCTTAAACGGACTGACAGAAATGTTGGTCCGTTTCTTTTAGTGAAAATGAATGGTGTTATGAAATTCAAAATAAATTGAAAAATGATCAATTCTGAACAAAATCAATTCGTTCAACTCGAAACATTTCGGATTGATTCTAACATAATCTATATTGGGAGTTAACGTGCCGTTAATCCTTTTTTCAATAATATACGCGCAGGTACATTTTTTAAATATCCCACGATTCAAAACTGTTTTTCTAACCACTTATCTCGCAAGAACCTCCACATTATAAGCCAATTCGAAAAACTACAAACTCTCAACACCAAACTCCGAACTCTTTCCATACATTTGACCATACATCCCCATCCCAAACCGATACTTTTCGGAAGCGATGGGATTTTTTTTAAATAAAATGAAACTTCGAAAAATATTTTTCCTTCTCTCCTCCACTACACTCATCGCATTTGCTTCTTGTGGAAATGGCGGAGAAAAAACAACAGCCGATTCTTTGCAAGGAAAAGATTCCATCTCTACCGTCAGTGAATTGATTCGCAAAGACCCTGGCAATCTTGAGCTTTACATGAAGCGCGCAAAACTCTACATGAATACAAAAGATTATTCAGCTTCTCTTGCCGATATGAATCGCATTCTTGCAATCGACAGCAGCAAAGCGGAATATTTAATCGCAGCTGCCGATATTAATTTTTTCACCGGAAAAGTTACACGAACAAAACAATTGCTGGAGCGCGCTGTTGCTGTAAACCCAGATAATATCGATTGTCTTTTGCGCCTTGCCCAGTTGCATCACTACATGAAAAATTATGAGGAAGAAATAAAACTACTTGATCAAGCATTACACAAAGACATTCACTGCGCACAGGCTTATTTCATGAAAGGAATGTTGTTCAAAGACAAGGGCGATACCATCCGTGCAATTTCAAGTATGCAGACAGCCGTTGAACAGGATCCTGATTATTACAACGCCTATATTCAATTGGGATTAATATGCGCTGCCCAAAGAAATCCTCTAACAGAAAGTTATTACCTAAATGCCTTGAAAATAAATCCGAATAGCGAAGAGGCTTTGTATAACCTTGCAATGTATTACCAAGAAACTGACAATTACAATGGAGCGATTGAAACCTATACAGCTTTGCTGAAAGTCAACCCTCACAACTTCGATGCACATTTTAATTTGGGAATGCTGCACGCAGTAAAACTTGGTGTGGTTGACGAAGGAATGAAATATTTTAGTTCAGCAATTGAAGATAATCCCAAAGAACCAAGAGGTTATTATGGTCGTGGGTGGTGCTTTCAGAAAAAAGGTGATTTGGCAAACGCTGAAGTTGATTACAAAATGGCCTTAACTGTTGATCCTAATTATACAAAAGCTGCTACTGCTTTGGAAGAATTGGAGCGATTAAAAGCGGGTGGTAAATAATTCTGATTTACCCGCAATACAAATTTTAAAGACAAGCAGCTTCCCTAAAAAGTCTAATATTTCAAGAACTGCTCTGCCTGTTTTTTTAGCGAATCACGTGTTTCCTCATCTACCAATTTATAATCTTTACTGATCAACTCGCTGATCTTGGATATTGGCAATTTGTTATGCAAAACATGCATTTTCAAATAATGCAATGCATTGGTTAAGTGATCGAGGCCACGAAGATTCCCAGCTCGACCGGACGAAATACCAACCAACGCAATCTTTTTGTTTTCCAAATCACGAGGGTGAACACTATCTAAAAACAGCTTGAATATTCCGGGAAATGTTCCCTGATATTCAGGAATCAACGCCACAAACTTCGTAGCAGAGCGTATGTATTTATTCATTAACTGATCTATTTCATCTGACTTAGGATCAGATAAATATGAAAATGCAAAATCTAATGGCAATTCTTCCAAAGAGAAAATTTGACATTCAGTTCCACTACTTCTCAAGATCTCCTCATATGCTTTCGCAACAATAAGAGTTTTACTGTTTTTCCTATTCGTTCCGGAAATAATCGTAATCATAATTTGTCAACGGTTTAATCCTGTTTTGTTGAAAATTTGCTCTTCGTGCTACCCTACTCATGGACTCCAATTCGTTACCTTCGAACGAAATTCAAGGGCCGATTTTCACTACCAAAGTAACGGTTTTTACATCTATGAAATTAATCCGCCTTGATGCACTAACTCAATTACAAGAATAATATGAAAGTAACTTGGTACGGCCATGCTTGTTTTGGGATTGAAATAAATGGCAAACATTTATTGTTCGATCCATATATTGCTGCAAATCCATTGGCAGCTCATATTGATGTAGAATCAATCAAAGCTGATTTTATTCTTCAATCACACGGACATTTCGACCATATTTCGGATACCGTTGCAATCGCAAAACGTACTGGCGCTGTTGTCGTTGGTCCTTATGAAGTTACCGAATGGGTAAAAAAGCATGGAGTTGAAAAAGTACATCCAATGAATGTCGGAGGGCAGTGGCAGTTTGATTTTGGTAAACTGAAATGTGTCAATGCCGTCCATTCAAGTATGATGCCTGATGGATCATATGGAGGAATCCCAATGGGATTTGTAATTGAAAGCGTTGATGGTAATTTTTATTTTGCCGGAGATACCGCATTAACCTATGATATGAAACTCATTGGAGAGTACATGAAAATTGATTTTGCTATTTTACCAATTGGTGACAATTTCACTATGGGGATTGATAATGCACTCATAGCCTCAGATTTTGTGAAATGCAATGATATCATTGGAATGCATTTCAATACCCACGGCTATATTCAGATAAATCAAGTAGAGGCAATAGAAAAATTTTCACAAGCTGGGAAAAAACTCACCTTGCTGAAAATCGGTGAAACAATTATAAAATAAAAAGATTCCAATGTTTTCGGAATTAAAAATAAAACTGGGAATCTAAAAAAAGTAATGGGAAAAATAATAGCAATAGCAAACCAAAAAGGCGGAGTTGGAAAAACCACAACCGCAATCAATCTCGCCGCAAGTTTCGCAGTGCTGGAGTATCGTACACTACTCGTTGATGCGGATCCTCAAGCGAACTCCACCTCTGGTGTTGGCTTTGATCCTAAGAATATTAAAACAAGCGTTTACGAATGTATCATTGACGGAAAAGATCCGAAGGATATTATTCTGCAAACCACAACTCCGAATCTTGACCTTCTTCCCGCTCACATTGATTTGGTGGGAGCAGAAATTGAAATGATCAATCTTCCGAACCGCGAAAAAATGATGAAACATGTTTTGGCGAAAGTGAAAGAGGAATATGATTTTATTATTCTAGATTGTTCTCCTTCACTCGGACTTGTAACACTCAATGCGCTTTCTGCAGCCGATTCCGTAATCATTCCTGTTCAATGCGAATATTTTGCCTTAGAAGGTCTTGGGAAATTATTGAACACAATTAAAATTGTACAAACACGTTTGAATCCGGATTTGTCTATCGAAGGTATTCTTCTAACGATGTATGATATCCGCCTCCGCTTGAGTAATCAGGTTGTGGAAGAGGTAAAAACCCATTTTCAGTCAATGGTTTTTGATACTATCATTCAACGCAATACTAAATTGGGTGAAGCTCCTAGTTTCGGTGAAACAATTATCATGCACGATGCCACAAGTAAAGGCGCAATCAATTATCTCAATCTAGCAAGAGAAATTCTTCAGAAGAATAACATGACTCGATTGAGCGACGAAGAGAAAATAATAAATATCACACAGAACTAAGATTACAAATTACAGATGAGCAAATTTCAGATTACGAATCTGAATTATTAGCATTGACATCTGCATATTTGAAATCTGCACATTTGAAATCATTTATTCATGAGCAATAAACGAAACGCACTCGGAAGAGGTTTAAGCGCACTTCTTGAAAGCGCATCAACAGATATTACAACAAATGCAAAAGCCAATAATGAATTAGGTGCAGTTGTTGGTGCTGTAACAAATTTGCCACTTGCTCAAATTGAAGCAAATCCATTTCAACCGCGTTCTCATTTCGAGGAACAAGCGCTTGCTGAATTGGCCGAATCAATAAAATTGCATGGCATTATTCAGCCCGTAACTGTTCGCAAAATGGGTTACGATCGCTTCCAACTCATTTCTGGTGAACGCCGTTTTCGTGCATCACAATTGGCAGGATTGGAAAATGTTCCTGCTTATGTGCGTGTGGCGAATGACCAAGCAATGCTCGAAATGGCATTGGTCGAAAACATCCAACGCGAAAATCTCGATGCCATTGAAATTGCGATTAGCTACAAACGTTTGATTGAAGAATGTAGCTTGACACAAGAACAACTCAGTGAAAAAGTTAGCAAGCAACGTTCAACCGTCACTAATTATCTGCGTTTACTAAAACTTCCACCTGAAGTTCAACTCGGGATTCGCGAGAAAAAAATCAGCATGGGGCACGCTCGTGCTTTGATTAATGTCGAAAAGTCTTCTGACATGGTGGATATTTATCATCGCATTATGGAAGAGGATCTTTCCGTGCGTGATGTTGAAGTCCTTACACGTGACAAGAAAAAAATCGAGCCGCGATTGAAACACAAAAATCTTACTGGCGATCTCGACGAAAAATTTCAGGACAAAATAAAAAGTCTTTCGAAACAATACGGTGCAAAAATTGAATTGAAGAGCAACACGCAAGGTGAAGGAAAACTAATTATTCCTTTCACAAGTGAAGAGGAACTCGAAAAAATCATTGATGCACTTGATATTTAGAATTCGAAAAGATTTTTATCAAACTGGGTTTTCAGCACAGTAGTAAAATTCAATTTCTGACAAAAAACCTCAGTCTGAATATTTCGCTTTCTGACTTTGTACAAATCTCATTTAAGAAAATGCGTTATTGGCTTTTTTTCATTTCAATAATCCTTCTTCCAAAATTTTCGGAGGCACAGCTTGCTTTCGGGATGAATGTCAATTACCGCACTTCGAATTCTTTGTTCTCAAAAGATTCCACCAAAGCGGATACGCTTCCAAGGAAAAAAATGTCTGCTTCGAAAAAAGCTACCATCATGAGTGCTTGCCTTCCTGGGCTAGGCCAGATTTACAATAAAAAATGGTGGAAGACGCCAATCATTTATGCAGGTTTCGGAGGATTGGTCTATGGCTTTTCTTTTAACAATAAGTATTACACTGAATACCGAAACTCCCTTCGTTATAGATATGACAATAATGCAGCAACAATTGACTCATTGTCAAGATATACAGACAATGATTTGGTTACGCTTAAAAATTATTATCAAAAGCACAGAGATTTATGTGTGATTGGAATGGCCGCATTGTACACTCTGCAAGTTCTTGATGCAGCTGTTGACGCCCATCTGGCAACTTTTGATGTGAGTGACAATTTATCAATGCAGATTTCTCCGAGTATTTATCAAGAGAAGAGTGGCGTTGTAGGAATGATTGGATTGCGTTTTTATTATCGCTAAGTGAGAATTAGTTATTTCCTCTTTCATCACTGCTGCTTCTTCCCAATATAATTCCACCAAGTAGAATCGCCCCACCCAAAATCAAATAAGATATTTTCAAGGTATTAGCCTCTTGGATTAGAAAAAACTCTACCAAAACCCATCCGATAAATACAATACCCTGAATGATCTTCCATTCCTGATACTCTTTCATTCTTATCAGCATGAACAGTGTTACCATCAACGATAAAATTCCATTTAGCAAAAGCAAAGGATTCTTGTTTTAAAGGTTTTGTTATTTAATTCGCAAAATGACTTGAAAACTCTAATTGAGATTTTCAAAATTACATTCGCACAAAACCGAATCAAACTAAAACAGTCAATTGAATTCGTGATTCCCCTCACTGTTTTGCGTGAAGATCCTAAGGAAAAGCTAAGTTTTATTTGAGACAATTATAGAACAATCCATTCGACTATTATTAATTAAAAAAAAGTCCCTCCTGATTTCTCAGGAGGGACAACTAAAAACCATGGCGTGATTTTTAGTAATCCGGGAGGAGGCACCGCCCGGATGCATTATCATTATTATTCTTTGCCTTGTTCTTTGTCTTCGAGAGCAGATTTCAAATCAGCTAATCCGGCAACGTCACCAAAAGTTGTTTTTTCTTGGTTGTCTTTAACCTTCTTAACAGCTTTTTTGGTTTCTTCTCCGGCGCCTTTGCTTCCGCCTTCTTTCTTAGCACCGCCGCGCGATTCTTTTTCTTCAATTGCAATCGCTTCGTTGGTATTACGGTGCGACACAATGATTTTCTTGGAATCTTTATTGAATTCCAATACTTTGAAGTCAAGAATTTCTTCGACTTTGGCGTTGCCACCTTCGACTTTCATCAAATGCTTATTAGGGCAGAATGCTTCAACTCCATAAGGAAGTTGTACAACAGCACCTTTATCATTTGCACTGATGATTGTTCCTTTGTGGTCAGATCCAACAGTGAATACTGTTTCGAAAACATCCCAAGGGTTCTCCTCAAGTTGTTTGTGACCAAGACTCAGACGACGATTTTCAACATCAACATCAAGAACAATTACATCAATGGTTTCACCGATTTTAGTGAATTCTGATGGGTGCTTGATTTTTTTAGACCAACTCAAATCAGAGATATGAATCAAACCATCAATTCCTTCTTCCAATTCAACGAAGATTCCAAAATTGGTGAAATTGCGAACCTTAGCTGTGTGGCGAGAATTCTTTGGATATTTATCAAGAATATCTTTCCAAGGATCAGGACTTAGTTGTTTAATACCAAGTGACATTTTACGCTCATCACGATCAAGTGTCAATACAACTGCTTCAACTTCATCACTAACTTTCAAGAAGTCCTGTGCGCTGCGCAAATGTTGTGACCAAGACATTTCGGAAACGTGAATGAGTCCTTCAACGCCTGCTTGAACTTCAACGAAAGCACCATAATCAGCAATAACAACTACGCGGCCTTTAACTTTATCTCCAACTTTGAGATCAGCAGAAAGACCTTCCCAAGGATGGGAAGAAAGTTGTTTAAGACCAAGTGCAATACGTTTTTTCTGATCATCAAAATCAAGGATAACAACATTGATTTTCTGATCAAGTTTAACGATTTCTTCTGGGTGAGAAATACGTCCCCATGACAAATCGGTTATGTGAATAAGACCATCAACACCACCTAAGTCAACAAATACTCCGTAACTGGTAATATTCTTAACAGTTCCTTCAAGTACTTGACCTTTTTCAAGTTTTCCGATGATCTCTTTTTTCTGTGCTTCAAGTTCTTCTTCGATAAGAGCTTTATGAGAAACAACAACGTTCTTAAACTCATTGTTGATTTTCACAACTTTGAATTCCATTGTTTTTCCAACATAAATATCATAATCACGAATAGGCTTAACGTCAATTTGTGAACCTGGCAAGAAAGCCTCGATTCCAAAAACATCAACGATAAGACCACCTTTAGTACGGCATTTAACAAAACCTTTAATGATTTCGTCTCCATTAAGAGCATTGTTGATACGCTCCCATGATTTCATTGCACGTGCTTTTTTATGTGATAGAACAAGTTGACCACTTTTGTCTTCTTGACTTTCAACATAAACTTCCACTTTATCACCGATTTTCAAATCAGGATTGTAGCGAAATTCTGAAAGAGGAACTACTCCATCAGATTTGTAGCCGATATTCACGACTACTTCTTTGTTGTTTTTTGATACAACAGCTCCCTCAACTAATTCATGGTCAACAATCGATTTGAGTGTTCCACCATAAAGTACTTCGAGACGTTCGATTTCTTCTTTCGAATAGAAATCCTGTTTTTTCCCAACGGTATCCCAGTCAAATTCTGGTTGAACCAATGGAGCAGTTAAATTTTCTGACATTTTTTTTAATTTTTGTGTTTTCACACTGGCCTCTATTCCGGCAGATAAAGGCGATTAAACGAGGGATTTGCCGGTAAATCCCATTTTTTCTTTTAAGGGGAACAAAGATAAGCCAGAATCTATCGCTATCTAAATAAATAATCCACTTTGCATAAATGAATTGACTATCAGGGACTAAATTATTCGCAAGACAAAAAGTCAGAAAAAGATCTAAATCACATAAATCCGTATCTTCCTGACTAACAACATATTGACGTAAGCCAAAATTTGAACAAATCGATTCAATCATTAATTAGCGGAAGTTTGGCGTCCTTCATTACCAATCAATAATTCTATAGATTCCTTATTTTAAAAAATAATAATTCAAAAGAGTTTTGAATCAACATTAACAAAATCCAAAAACAAAAAGCCCTTTTAGTAATGAACATTTATACATCTAAAAAGTGGGTAAAAAAATAATATCCGTCTCAATTTGAAGAGACTATTATTCTATATTTGTCTTTACAATTAATTAATTTTTTGGCGTTCCCGCCTTAATCTAACAAAAACTAAAAAACTTCATCAATGAAAAAATCACTACTAATGATTGGGGCTATGGTGGCCGGTCTTAGTGTTGGTGCACAGCAACCAGTACATGTAATCAAGGTTGCAAATCCAACACCTGCAAAATACCTACAACAGGGTGACGAAACGCAATTCAGTCGCGTTTATGCTCAAACAGATGAGGCTGCTGCACGAATTGCAAACTTACCTCCAATGGCTCCGCTTACAACGAATGAAGTTGTTGTTGGACAAACAAAATATACACTTCAAACAAACTCTTCTACTTACCGCCGTGTTGCTTTCAATAGCGATGGAACTGTAAGTATCGCTTACACATTAGGTCTTGGTGCATGGCTTTCTTGGCCTGACCGTGGAACAGGTTACAACTATTTCGATGGTACAACTTGGGGTCCTATTGCAACAACACGTAACGAAGCAACACGTACAGGTTTCCCTGATTTAGTTGTTTTAGACAACGGATTGGAAATGACAGCTGCACACAACACTGCAAATTCTGTGATGCATTTCTGTTACCGCCCTGTAAAAGGATCAGGACCTTGGACAGATAACACTGCTCTAATTTCAAACCCTCCGGGCTTCGGCTTCTTCTGCTTGTGGCCACGTATGGCTGTTGGTGGAGCTGCAGGAGATGTAATTCATCACATCGCTGTTACAGAACCTACAGGTAATGGTGGTGCTATTTACCATGGACAGGATGGCTGTATGATGTACTCTCGTTCAAACGATGGTGGTCAAACTTTCGCAGTTCAAAATCAACTTCTTTCTGCATTTGACAGCACACAGGTATACAGTTTGAATGGAGATGGTTATGCAATGGATGCAAAAGGAAATACAGTTGCAATCGTAATCGGTGGATTCGGTGAGGACGTAGTTCTTGCAAAATCTATTGATGGTGGTGTTACTTGGACAAAAACAATTATTCAAGATTTCCCTTTCACACCTTGGACAGATGTTCTGACTGATACTATTCCTGCGGACGGAATTGTTGATACACTTGTAACAAATGATGCATCCTTGAGTTGTTTGATTGACAACTCTGGAAATGTTCACGTTTGGTTCGGAAAAATGCGCATTTTGAATGATGGTACTGGAGCAACTGGAACAAGTTACTTCCCAGGAACTGCAGAACTTATGTACTGGCACGAAGGAATGGGCTGGCCTATTACTCTTGCTACTCCAGAAGATCTAAATGCAAACGGAGTACTTGATGTAACGAATTGGGGAACTTACCAAGTTTCTTTGGTTTCACACCCAACATCAGGAATTGATGCTGCAGGTAACATTTACCTTGCTTACTCTTCCATCATGGAAAATACAGATGATGGTACAGGAAAAAGCTTCCGTAACGTTTATGCTATGACAACCTCTGATGGTGGTGCAACATGGACTACACCTTACAACATCTCTCCAGATTTGACATCAGAGAAGGTTTATCCTTCTATGGCTCGTACAGTAAACACTTCAATGCATTTGACTTACATGCGCGACCAAATTGCTGGACATGGTTTGTTCACTGCAACTAATCCTGATCCAGATAACCAAGACGTTCTTCATGATATCGTTTATGCTGACGTTCCGGTTGCTGATCTAGTTAGTGGAGTTTCTGAACACAATGCAAACCTAAACTCTGTAGAAGTTTATCCAAACCCAACTAGCTCAAATGCAAACGTAATGGTGAACCTGAAAAACTCTCAGGAAGTAACTGTTTCTGTATTTAATGCTACAGGCAAAATGGTTTCTTCACAAACAAAAAATCTTCCTATGGGAACATCAATCTTGAATCTTGAGGTTGCTAAACTTTCTGCAGGTATTTATTTTGTAAATATTATCGAAGGAACTTCTTTGATCAGCAAAAAACTGATTATCGAATAATCCATTTTCATCTTTTGGAAAGGGCTTCTGTCATTTGGCAGAAGCCCTTTTTTATTTCACGACCTTTCGTCAGGAAAAATCATATAATCCTGACTTTATTGCATTAATTGGGAATAGGTATGTGTTTTGAGCATCATTAATTGTATTCTAATAAACTTATTTTTTATTAATACTCTTGATTATGAATCTCAACAACTTTACACTCAAATCGCAGGAAGCCATTCAGGAGGCCCAACAATTAGCCACAGCAAACAATAACCAAGCTGTTGAAACTGGACACCTTCTGAAAGGAATTCTCGCTGTAGACGAAAATGTAACGCCGTTTCTTCTGAAGAAACTGAACGTTAATACAAACCTCTTCACGCAACTTGTTGATCGCATCAATGATTCTTATCCGAAAGTTTCTGGCGGTGGCACGCAATATTTATCCAATACAGCAAATCAGGCATTGGTAAAAGCTGTCAATCATTTGAAGGAATTCAATGATGAATTTGTTTCCATTGAACATTTGTTATTGGCATTGCTCGATACAAGCGATCAGGTTGCGCAGATGATGAAAGATAATGGCATTACTTCCAAAGATTTGAAAACTGCCATTCGTGAATTGCGTAAAGGATCCACCGTTACCAGCGCTTCGCATGAAGAAACGTTGGATTCACTAAATAAATACGCGATCAATCTCAACAAGCAGGCGCGCGATGGAAAATTAGATCCTGTCATTGGACGTGATGAGGAAATTCGTCGTGTGTTGCAAATTCTTACACGCAGAACGAAAAACAATCCGATTCTTGTTGGTGAACCTGGTGTTGGTAAAACGGCTATCGCTGAAGGAATCGCGCACAGAATTGTGAATGGTGATGTTCCTGATAATTTGAAATCAAAACAGATTTTTTCTCTCGACATGGGCGCGCTCATTGCGGGTGCGAAATACAAAGGTGAATTTGAAGAACGATTGAAATCCGTTGTGAAAGAAGTGACAAGCGCTGAAGGTGAAATCATTCTTTTCATTGACGAAATTCACACACTCGTTGGCGCTGGCGGTGGCGAAGGTGCAATGGACGCTGCTAATATTTTGAAACCTGCATTGGCTCGAGGTGAACTTCGCGCGATTGGTGCAACAACCTTAAATGAATTCCAGAAATATTTTGAAAAAGACAAAGCACTTGAACGTCGTTTTCAAAAAGTGATGGTGGATGAACCTTCTGCGGAAGATGCCATTTCAATTCTTCGCGGCATCAAGGAAAAATACGAAGCGCATCACAAAGTTCGAATCAAGGATGAAGCGATTATTGCTGCTGTTGAACTTTCTCAACGTTACATCAATGATCGTTTTCTTCCGGACAAAGCAATCGACTTGATTGATGAAGCAGCATCGAAATTGAGAATGGAAATCAATTCCATGCCGGCAGAATTGGAAACGATTGAAAGAAAAATTCGTCAACTGGAAATTGAACGTGAAGCGATCAAACGTGAAAATGATAAAGTGAAACTCGAAGATCTCGGAAGAGAAATTGCGGATCTGAATGACAAGCGTGCTGATCTTCGCGCACAATGGCAATCGGAAAAAGATGTGGTGGAAAATATTCAGAAGGAAAAAGAAAAAATAGAAAATCTGAAATTCGAAGCGGATCATGCAGAACGTGCTGGCGATTATGGAAAAGTTGCTGAAATCCGTTATGGAAGAATGAAGGAAGCGGAAGATCGTTTGGAAATTGTAAAGAAAAAATTAGAAGAGACAAATAAAACTGGAACGCCACTCATCAAAGAGGAAGTCGATAGTGAAGACATTGCCAGTGTGGTGGCACAATGGACAGGAATTCCTGTTTCAAGAATGTTGCAAAGTGAAAGAGAAAAATTATTGTTGCTCGAAGGAGAATTGCATCAACGTGTGGTTGGACAAGAAGAAGCGATTGAAGCAATTTCAGATGCCGTGCGAAGAAGTCGTGCGGGATTGCAAGATCAACGCAAACCGATTGGTTCATTTATTTTTCTTGGAACAACAGGTGTTGGAAAAACAGAATTGGCAAAAGCACTTGCGGAATTTTTATTCAACAATGAAAATTCCATGACACGAATTGACATGAGCGAATATCAGGAACGTCATAGTGTTTCGCGTTTGGTGGGAGCGCCTCCCGGCTATGTTGGGTATGATGAAGGCGGACAATTGACAGAAGCTGTTCGTCGTCGCCCCTACTCTGTTATTTTGTTGGATGAAATTGAAAAAGCGCATCCCGATGTTTTTAATATTCTCTTGCAAGTTTTGGATGATGGAAGATTGACCGACAATAAAGGTCGCGTGGTGAATTTCAAAAACACCATCATCATCATGACTTCGAATATGGGTTCGCATCTCATTCAGGAAAATTTTGAAGGGATGACTGAAAAAAATAAAGATGCAATCATGGCAAAAACAAAGACGGAAGTTTTTGATTTGTTGAAGAAAAATATTCGTCCTGAATTTCTGAATCGTATTGATGAAATCATCATGTTCACACCACTCACGCGTGAAAATGTTGAAGAGATTGTGAAACTGCAATTCAAACAAATCGAAAAATTGCTTGCGGAAAATGATGTTAAACTCACCGCAACAAAAGAAGCGATTGAATGGATGGCGGAATTGGGATACGATCCACAATTCGGTGCGCGTCCGATCAAACGCATGCTGCAGAAAAAAGTGTTGAATGAATTATCGAAAGAAATGCTTTCTGGAAAAATTCAAAAACACCAGGAAATTGTTGTGGATGTTTTCGATAAGGAAATTGTTTTCAGAGCACCCGTTTCTACGGAAGAGAAAGCTAAGAAATTGGTGAAGAAATGATGTGCAGATTTCAGATTACAGATGTGCAGATGATAGATTATTTTTCTCTGTGATGCTGTGACGCTGTGGCTTTTAATGGATTTAATAGAATGCTGGATTTTATGTCCGGCATTTTTTTAATCCGTAATAATTATTTTCCCCGTCCCGATTAATTTATTTCCCTCCACCAAACGCACAAAATAAATTCCACTCGACAAATCACCACGATCCTTATTGCTATTTCCTTTTCTTGTATTTGATTACAGGTTCGGCTGCTGACGAGAATTGATTTTTTGCTTTGGAATATTTTTTTTCCTTTATACGTTTGCTCAATTCATACAACATTTCAGGATCAAAATCAGCTTCGTTGTTCCATGCAACTGTATCAAAACTGATGTGAGCCGTATTGAATACTTCCGGCGATTTGAGTTCTTTGAAAATACCTTTGTTGAGATAGGGCTTTGCATCGAACATTCGCTTTTCGCCATTCGCAAAAGTCAGTAGAAGTTGATAATCCCCAAGTGGCTTAACGTCAATTATAGCTAGATAACTTTTCATTTTATTGCAAAGGTTGAATCTGAAATGGTTTTTCTCCGTTCTGGCATAATTCCCAATTCGCAAGCAATTCTTCCTTGTGAATTTCAATCCATGCATTCACTAATCTTGTTTGTTTTGCCGGTAAATTTCCTTTCACGATTTTACAATTCTCAATATTTACAACGGATGCCAAATCCTGATAGTACACATGAATGTGCGGAGGATTGTGTTCTTTGGGAGAATAATACATCCTGATAATCAATCCAAAAAACATGGAAATAGTTGGCAAGGGATTTTTTTATTTGTTTAATCAAAAATACGCCTAATCCGTAACAATTATTTTTCCCACGCCAATTAATTTATTCCCCTCCATCACTCGCACAAAATAAATCCCATTCACTTCATTGCTCAGATCGATTGTTGATGTTTGATTGATGATAGTTGATTGTCCGGAAGGGATCCATTCGGAGAAAATGATTTCTCCGAAGAGATTGTCGATTTCAATTTCCACTGTCCCCAGTCTTGAGTCCCCAGTCCCGCTTATTGTGAAAATTCCATTGGAGGGGTTGGGAGAGATGGTGATGGGATTTTCATTATGGAATTCTGGCACTGATTCAACAATACAATTAGCCCTAAATTTTGCAACAAAAACATCCTCTCGAAGCCCTGACAATGCTAATGTATCAGAACCGACAATGAAAGGGTTTACTTGAAAGTCGCCAACTATATAAGCATTGCCAAAATGATCAGCACTTATACCACTATTGTCATCGCCACCGCTTGCAAGGGCTGATTCGCAAATCACATTGCCATTTGCATCGAACTTGACAATGAATATTGGATCAATTGAAGCCAAAGGCCGAATGAGAATAGTGGAACCGAAAGTGATGATCGGGCTGGAAAACTTTCCTATTATAAAAGCACTGCCTGATACATCAGAACTTATTGAATAAGATCGATCATCTGCTGTGCCTATTGCACTGTTCGCCCAAATTACATTTCCATTTGAATCAAATTTGACGACGAACACATCATAAGAATTCCAGTTTGCATTTGGATTTGTCAGTGTTGTGGAACCGAAAGTGATTGAGTCGCCATTAAAATATCCTGTTAAAAATATATTCCCAGTTGGATCAATGCTTATGG
>CAIQQJ010000177.1 GCA_903873905.1 uncultured Flavobacteriales bacterium | reverse complement strand
CGTGTTTACACAGAACTTGATTTTCAATCTTGTTTTTTGAATGCGACTTTTCCGTGTTTACACAGAACTTGATTTTCAATCTTGTTTTTTGAATGCGACTTTTCCGTGTTAACCCCTTAAAACATTATCATCAGATAAATATCGAAAGAATCACAATTTGACTTAATCCATTTTTACTTGATTGCTGAAAAAATATTCAGATTTAAAATAATTAATTAGGATTAAAAAAATAATTTATATATATTTAAATCAATCGCCTTTTAATTACCACAAATCGAATTCATATGAGCCAAGTTCCATTTGAAAGATCGTATTGGATAATTAAAGGTCAGCTACTGGCAGGAGGAATTCCTGCTGCACCTGATCCAGAAAGAGCCGTATCACGCGTGAAGGCTTTAATGGATGTCGGCGTAGATGCAATAATCAATTTAATGGAAGAGGATGAATGTGACTATAATGGAAATCCGTTTTTTGATTATGCACCACATCTAATAGATAATAAAATAAAGGTTTACCGTTTCCCGATACGTGATATGGCTATTCCTTCACCAATTCAAATGTCGAGGATACTCGCACAGGTCGATGATTGTATCAACAACAACAAAGTGGTTTACGTGCATTGCTGGGGTGGATTGGGAAGAACAGGAACTGTGATAGGATGTTATTTGATAAAGAAAAAAATTGCAGATACCTCATCAGTGCTGGATATGATAATTGAATTGAAAAAAGACTCAGGGCTTTCAAATTTTGAATCGCCACAAACTGAAGATCAAAGAACTTTTGTTCTTGAATGGGATTAATTTTTCACTAAACAATATGTAAGAATTATTTGCGTTTTAAAATCTCTGTCTAATTATAAGGTTGAATAATAAAAAGCAAATTCGTCTGCTCAATATTGGTTCTTGTTGTTTGGAAATGCAAAAGTGTTTTCTGTTTCACATCTAATTCTAAAAATTATTTTTATGTAAAAGCCAACTGGTTTCTTCGCATCCTCGACTATCTAATTTTTGTTTAATCTTTTAAATGAAAAAACATGAAAAGCCACACCACCCAAAAACTACATGACAGGATCAGGGAAATGATAAACCTAAAGACCCGCTCTTTCGCTGATAGCGAGCGTAAATTCAAATCACTACAGGAATTAAATGTTGCATTGCAACCAATCGCGGGGAAGATTGCTACGCAAATCCGATTGCCTGAAATTGAGGCGATTTTCTTTTCATATACCATGGTCAAATCCATTTGTGGAAAAAGTTTGGCGATTTCGGAATTATGTCAATTCTATAATCTGCCAATATTTTTAATGCCCGATGTATTGGAGAGCATGAATAACTTAGCCAATAGAGGTTATGTTGTTGGTAAGGTTGAAAATGAATTTGGTTTTGATGGAAGTTTTTGGGTGCCCAATATTGTTATGCATTCATTTCTTGATTTACCAAAGACGAGAAAAGGTGAAGATTTGAAAGTGTGCATAAAACGATTAAGCAAAACGCTCGAAGAGGCTTGCTCCTCTCCAGCCATATTCAAATATCATGGAAACCAAATGTTGGAAGAATTCAGATCAATTGATAATTTGGAGTTGAAGGAATTATTGGCAAATGAATTGAGTGGAGATGCTTCTTGTTACCTATTCATGCTGGTTGCAGGAAAAGCTATCAAGGATCACCAGTTTGATGAACTGAATCTTGATTTGATGGATGAATTAAATGAACTTACAGGTGATAATTTGCACTTACGGGATTTTGTAAATGGGAAAGGGATTCTATTTGCATCAGGCTTAGTCGAAAAAATATTGAGCAAGCAGTCGGAATCATTTGAATACATTCTAGGAAAGAAAGGTCTCGAACTTGTTTTTGGAAAAAAACTCACTACCATAATTAGTTTAAGTGACAAATCAAGCACAGTTGGAAAAGTGATTGATCCTTCAGAAATAGTACCAACAAAACTTTTCTATGGAAATGAAACTGCGGAAAAAATTGAAACACTCACACAACTCCTCACTGTGGATGGCTATGACGCATTTCACTCCCGAATGAAAAGTACTTGTAGTCGCCAAGGATTGAATTGCCTTCTTCACGGTTCTCCAGGAACAGGAAAAACTGAAATTGTAATGCAGCTTGCCAAGAAAACTGGTAGGAAGATTTTCAAAGTGGACATTTCTAACATCCGGAGTAAATGGATTGGTGAATCGGAAAATAATACCAGAAAAATCTTTAATGAGTATTATGCTCTTTGCAAAAAAGAGAAAATAAAACCCATACTTCTTTTCAATGAGGCAGATGCGTTAATTGGGAAAAGACATGATTCCAATAGTAGTGCAGATACAATACTTAATAGTATGCAGAATATTCTCTTGGAAGAATTGGAAAATTTTGAAGGAATTCTTTTTGCCACTACCAATCTCACAGGAAATATGGATATGGCATTTGACAGACGGTTTTTGTTTAAAATTCTATTCAAGAATCCTACAGAAGACATTCGTTTGAAAATCATAAACGACCGCTTGCCAATGATTGATGCACGCACTGCTAAGCAAATGTCATCGCAATATGAATTATCTGGTGGGGATCTTGAGAATGTTGCACGCAAGATTCAAATCCATTATCTGCTTGTGGGCCAATATCCGAATGTAGTGCAAACCTTGACCTTTTGTCAAGAAGAAAAAATATTACGAAAAGGCGCAACAATTGAAATTGGTTTCCGATCTCAAAATAATATTGAAGATTCAGAAAAGGCTGCTTAACCAACAACAAAACCAAATCCACAATATGACGCAAAACAATAAATGCACCGCAATGTTGTTAGGCCTTGCAGTTGGCGACGCCCTTGGTGTTCCTGTAGAATTTAAAAGCAGGGATATCTTGAAGAAGAATCCAATTAAGGAAATGATCGGATTTGGATCGCACAAGGTTCCTGCTGGCACTTGGTCGGATGATAGTTCACTTTCTTTCTGTCTTGCAGAAGCATTACTAGATGACTTCAATGTTGAAGAGCTTGGCAAACTATTCGTCCGTTGGTATGAGGATGGTTATTGGACTGCAAATGGTGATGTTTTTGATATTGGGATGACCACACATGTGGCCATCATTAAAATGACAACAGGTATAAAAGCTGAAATGGCAGGAGAAATAAATGAAACTTCAAATGGGAATGGATCGCTTATGCGTATTGCGCCATTAGTATTTCATGTTTATAGTAAATCCATTCATGCGCGGTATACCATCATCAAACAAGTATCTTCCATTACACATGCACATATTCGATCGGTTGTTTCTTGTTTTTATTATGTGGAATTCTGTAGACAACTATTATTTGGGAAATCAAAAAGTGAAGCCTATTTAAAAATGCAGGAAGCTATCCCCTCTTTTTTGGTGAACCAAGGCGTGCCACAAAATGAAATAGATCAATTCGACCGTTTATTGAAAAACGATATAGCCATACTCAAGGAATCGGAAATAAAAAGTTCTGGTTATGTTGTGCATACGCTTGAAGCGGCCATATGGATATTTATGACAAGCGATAATTTTGAGGAATGTGTTTTGAAAGCTGTAAATCTTGGTGACGATACAGATACCACTGCTGCAGTTACAGGAGCCCTTGCGGGAATGTACTATGGTGAAAAGCAAATTCCTTTGTCGTGGCTGAATATACTTTCACGAAGAGGAGATATAGAAAGTCTTGGGAAATCATTGAATAATGTTTGGATGATCAATAAGGCTGCTTCGTAAATTAAGTTGTGACTTTTTTAAATCATTGGTATTATGTTAGAAAACCACTTGGTTTTACAATTTACCCAAATGTCATTTTGGCTAGGAAAACAAATCTACTATCACTAAAAAAAATAATAGATTATGAAAAAGTATTTTTCCCTTCCGCTTTTGATAACTTATGCAGGTAGTATTATTTCGCTTTTTCTTCAGTATAAGTGTTTCACTAGTGATATGCATATTAGCATAATCAACGCTTTTATTATCGCCTTTATTTCTCCAGCTGCGATGGTTGGGACAACGCTACTTCGGTTTGTATTTTTTACAATTGAGGATATACTTGATGATTATATTTAAACATTAAACCCTTACCACATCATTGAATAGTAAAATAGTTTTATTAATGAATAACATTTCTTGTAACCTTTAAAAAATCCAGCGTAATACTATCACTTCAAATTGAAAACAAAGAATAAAATTATTTCATGACAACAGATAAGAAAATAGAGGTCTCTCGAAAACGGAAAAGAATTTTAGGAATAATAGGGAAGCCACTATCGGGATTGGCATTTCAAAAGGTTGCAATTCAATTTGAAAAATAGACCTCATTTTTTCTTCAGATCAATTCCTAATTTTTCAATTTCCTTAAACACCCAGTCTATTGCTTTTTCATCAGAAACTTCTTCACTAAAGATCTCCTGGACATATAGATCACCTTTATTTGTTGCAGTAGCGGGATAACCATATGCATCAACACTGTCAGACCAGCCTTCAATTTCAGCTACTGAAAACATCATTTGCCTTAGCATTGAGGGGTGAGCCAGACAGAAGGCAAGTTCTATCATTGTCAATGGTTGGTCCGCTTTTTTTATTTTGACATCAACTTCAAACCAACCTTTTTCTTTCATGTTTCCTAGTCTGTAATAGATCTCAGATTGACTTGAAACTGCCCAATTGCAAATAACTTCAGCCCTATGCCCAGCGTATTCAATTGCATCTATCAGTGCACAAAGCATAGCACCTCTTTGAATAATTGTTTCCGGTTTTATTGAATAGGAGAATGATATGGAACAAACAATCGTAATTATTTTTCCTGGATAATTTCTTTCTTCACTAACTCTTGAGATGAAACATTCGGGGTCATTTGCTAAATAGCAACCAACATCAACATTGAAACCGGCTACTGCAAAAACTTGTTCATGTCTCAATACTTTTTCTGCAATTATAGGACTGATTTTTGCATAATACTTGTCAATCTCATTTAGTCCATCCTGCCAACCTCTAATTGCTATTTTCTTTGCTTCCTTCCACGACATGCCACCAGACCAATTTGAGACAGGACACCTCGACGTCTTTTTGTATGCTATACTTTCTTGAAACGCATGTTTCCAAAAGGCGTTCAATTCATAAAAATCT
>CAIQQJ010000176.1 GCA_903873905.1 uncultured Flavobacteriales bacterium | reverse complement strand
CGGGGCTATTTCACACCATCGCAGTTTCAAAAAAAATCAATTCACGCGCAAAAATCCCAAACGCAAATCAAACATTCCTCCTGCAATAACTTTTTTAGTATTCAGACAAGCAAATCCACGTATACCCAAACTAGCAAAACGCCCGAAATTTATTCCTGCTTGTGCGTCCAATGCAATTCCAAAAACTTCATGCGCAACCAAATAATGATAAGTGCCAAAACCATTGGAAGATGGATTTGGTTTTATCGCACCATAGGTATAATATATTTCAAGTGAAGGACCAACTCCCACTGAAGCATAAACATCACCATTCAATCCAAGAAAATATTTCCCCCAATAAAAACCAAGTTCCTTCACTTCATGCGGCGTGGCAAAAATTGAAAATTCCTTGTTCATCAAATAACGCACACCTACCAATTGCTTTTTAAATTCCACATTGGCACTGACTCCCGCACTCAATTCGGGATGCTCATTTTGCACCGAAGTCCCTCCAGAACCAACAGTCAACCAGAAATAGGGAACCTTTTTTTCTTCTTGACCTGAAACTTCTGAAGAAAAAGCCAATGACAACAAAATGAAAACTAATCGTTTCATACTAATAAATAAGCATTCCAAATTTCCTGCAATTTCAGTTGCTTGAGAATGACCACAATCAACAGACCGAAAGGTTTTGATCAGCATTATTTTTAAAAACACTTTTCCACAATCCAAATTTCCCCAAGCCAAACCCGTAAATTCGCACATTACTTATTTATAATTCAAAATTTAGAATTTAGAATTCAAAATCCCTTACTGTGAACGACGATTATCTCAAAGAACTTAACGAAGTACAACGCCAAGCAGTGGAATGCATAGACGGCCCTGTCATGATTGTTGCGGGAGCAGGCTCCGGAAAAACACGCGTGCTCACCTATCGCGTTGCCCACCTCATACGCAAAGGCGCCGATCCATTCAACATCCTTTCACTCACGTTTACCAATAAGGCTGCGCGCGAAATGAAAGATCGTATTGGTAAAATTGTTTCCAAAGGTGAAGCAAGAAATTTGTGGATGGGAACTTTTCACTCCGTGTTTGCACGAATTCTCAGAACAGAAGCAACGCGTTTGGGTTATCCAACCAATTTCACCATTTACGATACGGATGATTCGAAAAGTTTGATCAAAACAATTCTCAAGGAACAAGGTCTTGATGAAAAAATTTACAAACCTTCGCTTGTTCTCGGAAGAATTTCTTCAGCAAAAAATAATTTACTTTCGGCACAAGCCTATTTGCAAAACAAAGAAGCAATTGAAGAAGATAGAATGAGTGGCAAACCAAAAATCGGACTCATTTACGATTTTTATCACAAGCGTTGTTTCAAGGCTGGCGCAATGGATTTTGACGATTTGCTTTTCAATACCAATGTCTTGTTGCGCGATTATCCCGATTTGCTGAATAAGTACCAGGATAAATTCCGTTACATTCTTGTTGATGAGTATCAGGATACCAACTTTTCACAATACGTCATTGTCAAACAGCTCGCTGCCAAATTTCAAAACATTTGTGTTGTGGGTGACGATGCACAGTCAATTTACGGATTCCGTGGTGCGAACATTCAAAACATTTTAAGTTTCGAACGCGATTATCCCGATTTGCATACGTTCAAACTCGAACAGAATTATCGTAGCACCCAGAATATTGTCAATGCAGCAAATGCAATTATTAAAAACAATCGTGATCAGTTGGAAAAAAATGTTTGGACCGCCAATCACGAAGGAGATTTAATTCAATTATTAAAAGCGCACACGGATAACGAAGAAGGTCAAATCGTAGCGAGAAGTATTTTCGATACGAAGATGGACAAGCAAGCGCACAATCGTGATTTCGCCATTTTGTATCGCACCAACGCACAGAGTCGTGCAATGGAGGAAGCTTTACGCAAAAAAGGAATTCAATATCGCATTTATGGCGGCCTTTCTTTTTACCAACGCAAGGAAGTGAAAGATTTATTGGGCTATTACCGCTTGACAATTAATCGGCACGACGAGGAAGCATTCAAGCGTATTATTAATTTTCCATCTAGAGGAATTGGTGACACTTCACTCGAGAAAATCCTAATTGCCGCACGTGACAACGACATCAGTTTGTTTACAGCTTGCGAAAATATTTTGGATTTCAATTTGGGAATCAATGCAGGAACAACACAGCGCATTCAGGATTTCGTAACCATGATCCAGAGTTTCTCTGCCATGTTGCATGTTCAAAATGCATATGATCTCGGAAATCAAATTGCAAATACATCAGGATTGTTGCGTGAGTTGTATTCCGACAAAACGCCTGAAGGTGTTAGTCGATATGAAAACGTGCAGGAATTATTAAATGGCTTGAAAGAATTTTCCGACAGCGATAATATTCCTGCAATCGACCTGAATGAAAATGATCCTGAATTGCAACGCATCGAAGTGGAACGCAAAGCGCAAATTCTCGAAGAGGAATTGGGAATGGAACAACCTTTGCGCACACTCGATCAGTTCATGCAAGACATTGCATTATTGACCGACGCAGATAAAAAAGAAAGTGAAGAAGATATGGATCGTGTTTCATTGATGACGATTCACGCGGCAAAAGGATTGGAATTTCCCTATGTATTTATTGTTGGTGTGGAAGAAAATCTTTTCCCAAATCCAATGTCACTCAATTCAAGATCGGATTTGGAAGAGGAACGTCGTTTGTTTTACGTTGCATTAACACGTGCAGAAAAACGTGCGACGGTAACTTATTCATCTTCGCGTTACCGCTGGGGAAGTCTCACGTCTTCCGAAAAAAGTCGTTTCATTGAGGAAATTGACGTAAAATTTATTGAATACGCGAATAGCGCTGCACGAGGAGAAGTGGATGAATTCAGCGAACCTACATTTGGAATTAAAAAATCATTCCAACCAAAACAGAAGACGGAAATTGTACAAAAAACCGAAACTGTTCCTCCGCGAAAAAATTTGGTTAAAGCAAGTGCCGCCACCTCCGCTCCTATTGATAATTCCCACTTAAAAAACCTGCAGGTTGGAATGACTGTCAAGCATGAACGTTTCGGTATTGGAAAAGTTTCTAACCTTGAAGGTCCTTTCCCAAATACAAAAGCAACAGTGATATTTGAAGAGGTTGGACAAAAATTACTGCTCTTGAAATTCGCGAAGTTGGATATTATTGAGGCCTAATTCTTTTCAAAACCCAATTCGCGAAAATAATTCGCGGCGATAAAAAAAACAATGAGCAATCCGCTTTCCCGTTTCGCCTGTGTAATTATTCTTGCAGTATTGCTTGCATTTCGTTTCCAACACATTCCCAATCAGGAAAACGGTTCACTGAATTTAACAACTTGGGATGCCTTCGGCTATTACATGTATTTGCCGGCCACTTTTATTTATCACGACACGCGTGAATTAAAATGGTTGCCAGAAGTTGACATAAAATACAACCTCACAGGAGGAAAACTTTACCAAGCAGGTGTTGCCAAGAATGGGAGATATGTTTTCAAATATTTAGGTGGAGTTGCAATCCTACAAATTCCATTTTTTCTCATTGGTCACGCAATCGCGCACATAACAGGAGCTCCTGCAGATGGATTTTCTTGGCCCTACCAATATGCGCTTGCATTCGGTGTGATCATTTGGGTGATGTTTGGAATATTTCTATTGCGAAAATTATTACTCCGTTTTTTTGATGATCGCGTCACAGCGATAACATTATTACTCCTGCTACTCGCTTCCAATTTCATTCAATACGTTTCTGTTGATGGCGCCATGAGTCATGCTTGGATTTTCCCATTGTATCCTTGCATTCTTCTTGCAAGTATCCGCTGGCATGAAACACCAAATCGAAAATGGGCTTTTCTCATTGGAGGAATTATTGGTCTCGCAACCATTGCACGTCCAACTGAAGCTGTTATGTTGTTCATTCCACTTTTTTGGAATACACACACTAAAGAAGACGCGAAAAATAAATGGAATCTTGTTAAACAAAATAAAAACCAATTTCTGCCTCTAGTCGCAGGTGGTTTAATCGGAATTTTACCACAACTGATTTACTGGAAATATTCCAGTGGTCATTTTGTTTATGACGTTGGAAGCAAATGGGTTTTCGCGAATCCCTATTTCCGCGTATTGTTCGGATTTGAAAAAGGCTGGTTCATTTATACACCAGTCGCTCTATTGATGGTGCTAGGATTTTTCTTTCTGAAAAAATACCCCTTCCGTAAATCCGTATTGATTTTCTGTTTGCTCAACATGTGGATCATCATGGCCTGGAGCGATTGGAAATATGGCGCAAGTTATTCGTGTCGTGCCATGGTACAGAGTTATCCTGTATTTGCGTTGGCGTTGGCTGCTCTCATTGCTCGAGTGGAAAAAAATTGGCAAAAAGTTTCGCTCTATACAATTGGGATTTATCTTATTGCCGTGAATTTATTTCAGATCGGACAATACAACAAAACCATTTTGCATTACGACGAAATGAATAGAAAGTATTATGGGAAAATTTATCTCAACGGTTCTCCCTCCGCACTTGATTTCAGTTTGCTCGACAATAACGATTACCTCAATAACGAAAAAGATTTTTCAAGCAAAAATTTATTTTATAAATCTTTTCGTGATAACATAAGTTGTAGTTCTGGCAATCCAATTGAACTTTCCAATACTCTATTGAAACCGAATTGCAAGTGGATAAAAGTGAATTGTTACATCAAAGCGAAAACGGGTCAGCGGACAGCGAATTTGCGAATGAACTTATTGCACAACAATGAAATTATTAAAACAGCGCAGGTGAGATTGTTTTATCCAACAAGTTCACCAACAAAATGGAATGAACATGCTTTTTATATTGAGTTGCCTGAAAACAGTGGCATTGATCGTGCGGTTTTAAACTTGGAAAGTTTCTCGGAATTCCACGGACAATTATTTGGATTGCAAATAACCGGATTTACCAATTGATTATCTCCATTCATTAAAGCAAAAAAAGTCCCGCATAAAGCAGGACTTTTCAAATTCAAATTGGCAATCTGCAATTATTTTAATGCGCCCTTTTTTCAGGAAGCGTATAGGTTCTTCCTTTATTTACTTCTTTCAAATAATTCATAAGCGGAGAGAAATAATCCAACATAGGTTTCGCTGTTAAATCTGATCCGGTTTTTTCTTTCAGCAAAGTTCTCCAATCACCCACTCCACCAACACTCATCATATCTCCAATGAACTTTCCAATTTCCTTGTTTCCGTAATAACAGGTATTGCGTGGATCTTGATGCAAGATATTTTTCGCAATGTAATCGTGGAATTGAAATTGCAAAACTGTTGACAAAGCATAATCATAATATTGCGCTGGATCATCAATGATGTGCGTTTTGGTTGCAGGATCACAATACGTTTCATTGCGGAAATACGGCGAAACAATTCCCTGTTCACGCTTTACAATTTCCCACCAACGTTGATTGAATTGATCCGCCGGAAGATTTTTTGCATAGAGTTCGTATTCAAATTCACTCATGGTTCCTGCCTGCCAATTCAATGCAACGATATAACGTAAAGCTTCCTTCAACAAACTTTGAATGGAATCAATTTTTGTATCCGCATTTACAAATCCTTTATTGACAAGAAATGGTTTTTGCATTGCGGCCATTCCGAACAAAGTTCCCAACGCTTCATGGTAAGCACGATTTGCACCTTCACGCATGATAAACGGAACTTCAGGACGACTGTAAGCCAAGAAATAATAAATATGCCCAAGTTCATGATGTGTTGTTTCATACCATTCAGCATTGGGTTCGATACTCATCAAGGAACGAACATCCTGATCATAATCCATGTGCCAAGCAGAAGCATGATTATTTTTTTTGTAATCAACACCAGCAGGCAATGGATATAAACTTGATTTATCCCAGAAAATTTGTGGCAACTTTGGAAATCCCATACTCACATAATAATCTTCAGCAGCTTTAGCAACCCATTCTGCGTTGTAATTTTTAGACTTGATGATGCTGTCAAGATCAATTCCTTTTACCGTTACCAATTCACTCCAATCTTGTCCCCAACGATTCGGCAACCATTGTGCTGGCAAATAATCGGGAACGCTTTTGGAATGATATTTCGCAGCTAATTCATAACGTGCCCATGTATGCAACTCGCGATATAAAGGATAAATTTCATCGTTAATTCCTCGAAGCATCGCCATCATGGTATCAGCGCTCATTCCGTAATCGGCAACTTGATAACTGAAATAATCAGGGTAATTCAATCCTTGAACTGTTTTGTTTCTGAGCATGCGCAAATTTTCCAATGGTTGGTGCAAATTTTTTCCAACTTCTTTACTGCATTCCCAAACTTTCAAACGTTCAACTGTGTCAATTTCTGTTCGCAACAATCTGTCAATGTCATTGGTGGTTACCGATTTTCCATTGAGCATAAAATTGAATTCATATAATTTTTTCGCAGCATCTGTTTCAGCCTTGATTTTTTGTGAAACGATATCCGCAACAGTTTGTGGGCTTCCTCCAGCGAAATAAAGTATGTGATCCAATTGTTCAATTTGTAATTCATTCAATTTGCTTTTTTGCGCGATGAATTCTTGCGTCTGTTTTATGTTTTCAGAACTCCCCAAAAATTTAGCAAGTGCGTCGTTCGCACGATTGGCGAAATTTTCAGTTGCTGTATCTCCCGTTACCATATGCGTCAACAATTTCCATTGTCCATCATTGGCAGCAATATTCAATTCACGGTATTTATTATTATAGGAAACGAGAAATGAATCGACCCGTTTTACAAATGCGGCATCGTCCTGTTTTGTTTCTCCTCCGCAACTTGTCAAAATAATTCCGAAACTCATCGGAATAGAAACTGTCAATAGAAATTTTTGGAAAATTGTTTTCATAAAAATGTGTTTGTGTTTATCAGCTCAAAGTTATCAAAGGAATTGTGATCCGAATTACCGCTCATCACTTTCCCCCCGCTTGAAAATAAGCCTTTGCGTATTTATTCGCATTTGCAGTATCGCCAAGGAGAGAATAGTTTTTATATAGCATGCGATAAGCATTCTGATTTCGCGGATCGAGTTTTGAAATTTCAAGAAATGCTTCGGAGGACCTTTTGATTTGCCCATACATTCCGCAAATGTTTGCAAGTTTATTCCAGCCCTCCATATTCTTTGGATATTGTAATACATTTTTCTCCAACGTTAAAATTGCTTGAGCCGTATCCTGCTTTGAAAGGTAACAATCACTGATATGAATCAATGTAAGTGAATCCATTGAATTCGTTTTTACGGCTTGTCCATAGACAACAATTGCACTATCGTATTTTTTGCAATTCATAAGTGAATTTCCTAGATCTCGATACAATAGAACATATCGCGGTTCAACTTGCAATGATTTTGTTCTCCAATAAACAGATTCCTCATAATGACCAGAAAGAAATTTGCATTCTCCCGCTGCAGCAAATGAACCATAATCAAGCGTATCAATTTTTACTGCCGTTTGAAATTCTTTGAATGCCTGATCGAACAATTGGTTTTTTAAATTTGTGTTAGGCTCATTCGAAGCTTGTGTTTTAAGGACAACTCCATAATTAAAATGTGTTCTTGCACTGCCCGGAGTATTTTCAACATCAGCAGTAAACAATTTTGTTTCCGTTTCCCAATCAGCACTTCGTGTAAATGCACGGACACTATAAAGCAAGGATAAAGGAATCAGAACATACAAGGCCGTTGCATGAAATGACTTTTGAGATTCTCCTTTAGTCAATTTCAAGATTACCCAACAAATTGCAATTGCAAATCCTATGGAAGGCACGAATAAAAAACGATCTGCCATTGTTGCACCAATGAGAATAAAAACATTCGAGGTTAATGCAAACGTGATGAAATAAAATAAAATTCCGAATGATAAAACGGGATCCTTCTTGAATTTGAAAATCGCCAAACCAAAAAGCGAAACACAAGCCAAAATTGAAAGCAAGGCAAAAGGATCACTCCATCCTACAATTGGATTTTCATTGAACGAATAATCATACGACAAAGGAAAACCAGTAAACGATTTCAATAAATATTTTCCTTGCATTTGCATTGCTGTTGCCACACGAGAAGAAAGATCGGGGGCAGCAATGAGTGAATTGTCATGATAGGTATAGGTAATTTTTTCACTTGGTGCATTTGCAATTACAGCACTGTGCCAAGTAAACCATAGGATGGTGAAAGCACCCAAAACCATTATAGGTTTTATAAATTGCTTCAAATCCTTATTCTTAAACAAATAAAGCGCGATGAAAATAATTGGGATAAATAAAACTGCTCCTTCTTTCGAAAGAAGCGACAGAAAAAAATAAATCCCGGAAAGCAGCAAAGGCTGCAACAAATTATTCTCCGACCATTTCATTATTTGTCGCAGTGACATTAAGAAAAAAATCATGCTTAATAATTCATCGCCACTTTTTACATTCGCGACAACTTCAGAATGTGCTGGAAAAACTATCCATAATAAGGTTGCAAAAAAAGGAAGTGTCAATGAAGAATTGTGAAATAATTCCCGCAATGTTCTATAAAGCAGAAGAGCACAAGTCGCATACAAAACCACATTCACAAAATGAAAAACATGTGGAGCGTTCGGAGCAAAAGCCCACTCGATTGCGAATAATATCAATGAGGTTGGGCGAAATAATCCCGCATTTGAATTCCAAAAACCGGCCCAATAAAATGTTTTGAGAATATCACCAATCCCACCAAATCCTTTCATCACAAATTTATTCGCAAACGTCACAGCACGATCATCGAGTGCAAAATCAAACCAAATGGTTTGTGCATAAAGCAAAAATGCAATTCCAAAAAACAACCAAGCCACTTTCCGATCATCTTGCCAGAAAGGCGGTTTTATAATTTTGGGCTGTTTTACTTTTGCCACAATATGAAATTTTGAATTTGGAATTCTAAATTTTGAATTGTGTTCTTCTAAAATTCAGAATTCAAAATTGTTGATTACCATCCCAAAATCCAAGCAAAAATCAGTGGTGCTACAATTGTTGCATCTGATTCCACAATGAATTTCGGCGTATTGATATCCAATTTACCCCAAGTGATTTTTTCATTCGGCACAGCACCGGAATAAGAACCATAAGAAGTTGTGGAATCAGAAATTTGACAGAAGTAAGACCAGAATGGAACATCATGCCATTCCAAATCCTGATACATCATTGGCACAACACAAATTGGAAAATCTCCAGCTATTCCTCCACCAATCTGAAAAAATCCAACTCCTTTTCCACCTGAATTTTTCCTGTACCAATCGGCCAGCCAAACCATATATTCAATTCCACCTTTCACAGTCGTCGCGATCAATTCATTCTTGATAACATAGGATGCGAAAATATTTCCCATTGTTGAATCTTCCCAACCTGGACAAATGATTGGCAGATTTTTTTCAGCGGCAGCAATCATCCAAGAATTTTTTGGATCGATTTCATAATATGGTTTTAAAACACCACTCAAAATCATTTTGTACATAAACTCATGTGGAAAATATCTTTCGCCTTTTGTATTGGCATCTTTCCACAGTTCATAAATATGTTTTTGCAAACGACGAAATGCTTCTTCCTCAGGAATGCAAGTATCAGTTACACGATTCAAACCTTTTTCTAATAAATCCCATTCATCTTTCGGAGTGAGATCGCGATAATTTGGAACGCGTTTATAGTGCGAATGAGCAACCAAATTCATCAAATCCTCCTCAAGATTTGCACCTGTACAGGAAATAATCGCGATTTTATCCTGGCGAATCATTTCTGCCAAGGAAAGACCAAGTTCTGCGGTACTCATTGCACCTGCCAGAGAAACCAACATTTTGCCACCTTCGAGAAGATGGGTTTCATAGCCAATGGCTGCATCTTTAAGTGCAGCAGCATTAAAATGACGATAATGATGGTCTACAAATTGGGAAATAGGTCCTTTATTCATTTTTTTATTCTTGTTGATTTGTTAAAAACAGGTGCAAATCTAAACTTTTTTGTCCCTAGACTTCAGAACAGCTCCAGAAAGTAGGAGAAACGATGATAAATTGGACAACATTTTTAACATTTCAAGCCTACTGTTAAGGTCAAATGACCTGAGTATTAACAATTTTTGATTTTATTCACAAACAGTCATTTACACCTTGCGTCGAGTGGTTTTTCAAATTACTTTTGCGACATCAATCAATACTGAAAACCTACAGGCGGTTTGTCGCCGAAACCAGTATCGATATTTTTTGCTCATCACCACAACATCACATGAAAAAAATTTTACTCGCGATCATTTCGTTGGGCTCAGCCTTTTCTGTACACGCACAAACCGGTTGCAACGAACTCTTCTTCTCTGAATATGTAGAAGGAACATCACATAGCAAAGCACTCGAAATTTATAACCCAACCGCTAATCCGATTGCTCTTTCCAATTACGAAATCATTCGTTTTTCAAATGGCTCGGTTACTCCTGTAGATAGTATCCCATTAACCGGAACAATTCTAGCGCATGATGTATGGGTAGTTGTAAACGGCCAGGTTACTCCTGATGGAAACGGTGCCTTTTGCGATCCTATTTTGATGGCCATGGGTGATCAAGTCGGACCTGCTGCTTACGTTGCTGGCACTGCGGTTATGTATTTTAATGGAGATGATGCTTTGGTTCTTTGTAAAATAGCCCCTCGCACTTTCGTTGATATTTTCGGAAAAATTGGTGAACAGCCAGTCCCATGTTGGTCTGATGTTTTCCCTTACACAGGAGCAGGTTCATGGTGGACAAAAGATCATGATCTAGTTCGTAAAGCAAGTGTTACAGGAGGAGTTACTGTTAATCCTACAGCATTTAATGTTACAACAGAATGGGATTCACTTCCAGTAAACACTTGGACCAATCTTGGAACGCACACTTCTTCTTGTCCTGTAGGAATTAATGAAGCTGCAAAAAATCCAAATTTTGTATCTGTTTTCCCAAATCCTTCAAACGGAACTTTTGCAGTCAATGCAAATCAGAATATTTATGGTGTGGAAATTTACAATTCACTTGGTGCAATTGTATTCACAAAACGTTTTTCTACAACTGATAATTCAGAGCAGATCAATCTAAGCAATCAGCCTGAAGGACTTTACCTGATGCAGATTGAACTTGCAAACGGGAAACGTGTCGTTTCAAAAATTAGTATTCGATAATTTTTAATCGGGCTTTATTTTCTCAATTGCCATTGAAATTTTTTCGTTGGCAATTGAGAAATTGTGCTTCAAATATTGTTCTCATGAAACGTTTTGTGACTTTTCTTTTTCTGGCATTTTCTACTTGTAGTGTTTTTGCACAACAAACAGTGAGTGGAACTGTGCGTGACGCGTCTTCGGGTGAAGGCTTAGTCGGCGCAATTGTCGTTGTTGGTGATGGAAAGATTCATGCCGTTGCAGATCTGGATGGAAATTACAAACTCATTCTTGAAGATGGCAATTATTTAATGCGAGTAAAATACACGGGTTACGATGCCGATTCCATTTTCATTAAAGTTGCCGGAAAAAATATTGTTCAGGATTTTAATTGTATCAGCACAACTTTAAAAGAAGTTGAAATTGTTGCAGATGTTGCAATCGACAGAAAAACTCCTGTGGCGTTTTCGAATATCAATGAAAACAAAATTCGTGAAGAGGGTGGCGGACGTGATATGACCATGTTGCTCAACTCAACACCTGGCGCTTATGCAAGTGAACAAGGTGGCGGTTCTGGCGATTCACGTGTAAACATTCGTGGTGTGGATCAACGAAATGTTGGTGTGATGATTGATGGAATTCCAATGAACGATATGGAAAACGGAGCCGTTTATTGGAGTAATTGGGATGGATTAGCAGATGTAACAAGAACAATGCAAGTACAACGAGGACTCGGCGCATCAAAACTTGCCATTCCTTCCGTTGGTGGAACAATCAATGTGCTTACTCGTGGAATAGATCAGAAACGGAGTTTTTCTGTGCGTACCGAATTCGGAAACAACAGTATGCAAAAACTTTCTTTCGGATTTAATTCCGGAGAAATTGGAAAAGGATGGGGAATAACTTTCGCAGGTTCCAGAAAAACAGGATTGGGTTGGGCAGATCAGACTTGGGATGACCAATGGTCTTATTTTGTAAAAATCCAGAAGCGTTATAAGAGTAATCTTTTCAGCTTTGGTTTGAATGGTGCTCCACAATCACATAGCCAGCGCTATGATCGAATGTCTGTTGGAGTTTACGACAGAGATTACGCTAAAAAATTAATTTCCAATGATAATAAAGGAGCATCTGCTTCATTTATCGACAGCTTGGCCAATGTAAATATGTTGAATGGCGGTTACACAACCATGACGCAAGGAGATCGCGGTTTGCGTTATAATCCGAATTGGGGTTATCTTGCTTATGGTGATGGACAAAAAGGAAAAATGAGTCAGGACATTAATTTCTACAATAAACCACTTTTCAATTTTTCTTGGTACTGCACCCCGAATGAAAAAATTTCAATTTCAACTATTGCATATCTGTCAATTGGAAATGGTGGAGGAACAAATTTCAGTGGCTCATCGGTTATTCGTGACACATTAACAGGTCAACAAAACCTAACATCCGTTTACAATTCAAATTCTACCACAACAGATGCTTTGTATAGTACAACAGAAAACAAATCATCACGCATTCTTGCTGCATCAATGAATAATCATATTTGGTTTGGAGGACTTTCAACAGCCACCTATAAACCAAATGATAACCTTTCCTTTCTTCTTGGTCTTGACGTTCGCCATTACAAAGGATCCCATTACAGAAAAGTTTATGATTTGATTGGAGGAGATTATTTCATTGACAATAATGATAAGAACCTACCTACTGGTACCTATTTGGGAGATCCAAATTTCCAATATTCCATGAAACGAACGGGTGACAAGATTGGTTATTGGAATGATAGTTATGTGGATTGGCAAGGCGTTTTTACGCAAGCAGAATATTCCAAAAAGAACTGGAGTGCATTTCTAACCCTATCCGGATCACTTTCGGAATATCAACGTGTTGACCATTTCAGAAAACGTGACTTGGTGCTTCCCGACACAACTGTCAACATGATTGTTGGTTATAATGAAACGTATTATACCAATGGAACACAATCAGCTGTTGCACAAAACGGAGCAATCGTCACCACTTCAGGCGACACCACCACTATCGATAATCCCAGCGGACCAACCTATCATATTGCGAATGCAACAGGTTATGCATGGAATTCACCACAAGCCAGAACAGCAGAAACAGAAAAGAAAAAGTATCCAGGTTTTACATTCAAGACAGGAATCAATTATAACATTGGAGAAAATTATCACGTGTTCATGAATGTTGGTTATTTGCAAATGGCCCCACGATTCAATACAGTATTTGATAATTACAATAAAGAATTCCCTAATCCGAAAATGCAAAAAGTTACTGCAATTGAATTAGGGTTTGGTGCAAAATTTGGAAAGTTTGCTGGCAATCTGAATATGTATTTCACAAACTGGATCAATAAACCACCATCCTTTGCTCCAACCATTACTACTCCAGACGGGTCTTTTACCTATGACCTTCAGAACCTCAATTCAAAAATGATGGGGATTGAACTTGACGGAAAGTATAAACCGATAAAACAAATCACCACGGACGTCTTTGCTTCATTTGGAAATTGGAAAAACACTTCTGCAGGAACCGTTTTGCTTTACGACCAGAATTATGTTCTAACAGATACAATTACCTACAGCGCAAAAAACATTCACATTGGTGATGCTGCACAAACACAATTAGGCGGATCATTGCGGTGGGAGCCGCTTAAGGGTTTTTACCTCACTTCTCGTTACACCTACTTCGCACGTCATTACGCCAATTTCGATCCAATTGCACTTACACAATTGCTGAATTCAAATGGAACTGTTTTTTCTGATAACCGCGATCGCGAATCATGGAAAATGCCTTCGTATGGTTTGCTTGATTTTTATGGTGGCTATGAAATTCGAGAGGAATTTGCAAAAGAAAAAACGAAAGTTGTCTATATCACATTTGGTCTTGCAGTAAATAATCTGCTCAATACTGTTTATATTAGTGATGGACAAAACGGAACCGATTTCAGTTCAACAACCGCATTAGTTTATATGGGAATGGGACGTCGCTGGACGGCCAGCATGCGTTTCTCATTTTAGAAAAAACAGTCCTGTTGCGCCGACCTGTTGTAGCGTAACACAACCAAAACCAAAACCTCACTGACAACGGGCGGTGACAAAAAAGAAAATGAAACGAATACTAACATCGCTGTTTATTTTTGCGGCAATCGCTGCGGCAGCACAACCTACACCATTGCCGACCTCTTGGAGTTTCCCCAATACGAATTTTCCTACAGGATGGACCTCAAATCTTGCTGCCAGTTCTTATTATACTGGTTCGGGCAATACTCCTCCAGCAGCAAAACTTGCGGCCACAGGAGCCTATGTGCAAATTTATTTTTCCGGTAATCCTGGTGCACTGACTTATTACATTGCAGGAAATAGTTTTGTTGGTGGAAATTTTGATGTGCAGGAATCTGTAAACGGAACTGTATGGACAACACTCCACGCCTTTACTGATGTTCAATTGGCAACAGCAACTTACACGCAGTACACGGACATTCCAGCTATTGCAAGTCGTTACATTCGCTTTTTTTACACGCTAAAATCTGCAGGAAACGTTGGTTTGGATGATGTGATTCTTGCTGTTGGTGCAGCAACTCCAGCTCAGGAAATCAATGTAAAATTTAATTCAACAACAGTTTTGACTGGAGGAAATGTTTGGTTCAATTCTCCAGTGAGCACAATGACTCCTGAAATATTCACAGTAGAAAATCAGGGAACATTAAACACACTAAACATTTCAAGCGCAGTATTAAGTGGTCCAAACGCAGCTGATTTTTCAGTTGCTTCTTTTCCAGGAACAGTTACTGCACTTTTAAACGCAGCACTTACCATTAACTTCACACCTTCAGCTGGTGGAACACGTTCTGCAATTCTTACCATAAACAGTAATGATGCTGATGAAAGTGCTTATGTAATTAATTTGAATGGAGTTGGTGGAAATTATGTTTCAGAACCTACAGCCGCTCCCACAAATCTTTCATTCTCCAATGTAAAATCATATCGCTTCAAATTAAATTGGACAGCAGCAAGTCCTGCCCCAGACGGATACATTGTTCTTCGTCGCGATTTCGCAGCAACTACTGATGTTCCTGCTGATGGAAGCTCTTATTTGCAAGGTGATCAAATTGGAAATAGCAAAGTTGCTTATGTAGGAACAGGAACTTCTTGTTGGGCCAATTACATTGGAGCAAGCGAGAATTATTATTTCGAAGTGTTCTCTTTTAATGGACAGGCTCCCTTCACAAATTATTATGGTGCAGCGCCTCTTCCTGGTATGACTGTTTCTTCCGGTTCCATGCAACCTGCTGCTTACTATAACGGCATTAATACAGCAGCTCCAACTTTTGTAGCTGACCTTACTGCATTGACTAACCCCCACACAGATAATTTCTACAGTAACTACGGACCAAGAATGATTGCATTGTTTTGGGCACGTGATACTTCAAATGGAGACAAAGCAATTACATGTGTTTATTCAGGTGAAAACAATGTTTACACAGAGCCATTCGGATGGACAACTTTCAGTCGTGAACACACCTACTGTCATTTCTGGATGCCAACTTACCCAAGTACAACAGGAGTTGAATACAGTGATTATTTCAACTTATTCCCTGTTGATCAAAACAATTGCAACTCCGTTCGCAGTGATTTGCCTTTGGGAGTTGTTGTAAACGTTACCAGTTTCTTTATGGGAGCAAAATATGGAACCGATGCGGCAGGGCATAACGTATATGAGCCACGTGATGCGCAAAAAGGTGACGCAGCTCGTGCGTTGTTTTATATGGCAACTTGTTACAATGGATCACAAAACTGGGGATTTAGAGATCCAATCAGTACAAGTGTTCCATACGGTGAAGATCAAAATCTTATGAAAATGTGGAATTATCTTGATCCGCCAGATGCACGCGAAATTGCGAAAAATGATTTCCTAGATTCTTTACAGGGAAATCGTAATCCATTTATCGATAGCATGAATTATGCGTGTTACATCGATTTCGATAACATGACAAAAATTGCTGGGCCGGTATTGCCTTGTAATAATACAAGTATCGGAGTGAGTGAACACAATCCAAATACCACTCAAATGGCAATGTGGCCAAATCCGAGTGTGGGGGAATTCACTCTTTTCTATCAAACAAAAGAAAGTGAATCAATCGCAATTCGCCTGATCGATGTTGCAGGTCGCATTGTATTTGAACAATCCAACACAGCTTCTATTGGAGCAAATTCATTTTCACTTGATCTTCGTAATGTTGCAAAAGGTGTTTACACCTTGCAGATTCAAGGAAAAGAAATGCTGAATAAGCAATTGATCCTTCAATAATTTTAGAGAAACATGTATAAAGAAATGTCGGGTCTTCTGGTCCGACATTCTTTTTTTGTCCAATTATGATTCATTATTATTCGATTCTGATACTTTAACATTTTTAAATGTTGATAAAGTCAAGCCTGCCAACCCTCTACAAACCGCAACCATAAAGGGTTTCACACGTATTAGACTGTATATTAAGAGTTATCCACATAGACCCATGGATGATTAAAATTTGCATAAAAGCCATAATTGGCTATTTTAGCGGGTCTTTTAAAAATACCATGGACAGTTTTAGTAAAACACGAAATGAAATCACTCAGGTATATAGCCGTTTTGTCGCTCGCCCTTTACGGGTTCTGGGCTAAACAAAACAATGCAGTCGGACGCACTCCCGATCATGCTATGGCATATGCTGAATTTATTTCCGACACCACCGAGCCCTCCATTTCCCCAGATTTTACAGGCGATTCTACAAAACTTTTTTTAGCAACAAATACTGTTCTGACTGATTCTTCAGAAGATGACACTGAACCTCCAGTTAGTGCTTCAGCAGCATCGCTGGAGCCTGCTGGTGATCTTTATGATGACTGGGATACCACAAGCGTTCATGCTGAGAAATTTGACGCACTCACCTTTAATGACACCGTTCGAATTCCCTTAAATGATCCTGGCCATTGTAATTATGTTCATCCATTTAACGGACCGACAACTTCTGGTTTTGCATTCCGGTCCTACCGTTACCATTTTGGTGTAGATATTAATCTTGAAACTGGTGACACGGTTCGTTGCGCATTTGATGGAAAAGTTCGCATTGCACAGCGAAGCAAAACTTACGGTTTTGTAGTTGTAATTAGACACAACAATGGACTTGAAACGTATTATGCGCATCTTTCCAAATTGCTAGTGAAACCAGGTGAAGACATGGAAGCAGGAATGGTTCTTGGCCTTGGTGGAAATACCGGTCATTCCTTCGGAAGTCATTTGCACTTTGAAATGCGTTTCAGAGGAGTTGCAATTGATCCCACTTACCTGATCGATTTCAAAACGCAAGCGTTGCGCACCGATACTTACAATCTTACAAAATCGGATTTCAAATACCTTGCTGAGCAGTACAAGGTTCGCCACTATTCCCGCAAGAAGAAAAAAACTTGGTATACCTATTATTGCCCAGGCGGCGCTCGTTATTCAACACCGGAAGCAAAATCGATAATGGCTAAAGTTCCTTATCCAACCATGCCAGGAACTCCACCTACCGCTTTTTGCTCACCTGATAATAATTATACAACTGTTGTACCGAGAGAGAATCCTGTGAACAATAGCAGTGCCCAGAAAAATGCTACAACACAGAAGAAGCCTGCTGCTAATTCTACAAAAACTCAAGTAAGGGAACCTATTGGTGGTACCCCTGCATATTACAGTGTCAAATCTGGCGATTCACTTTACGCCATTGCATTGAAATACCATACCACAGTTGCGAAGCTTTGTGCATTGAATGGCATTAAGGAAAAAGGTGTTTTAAGTGTTGGGAAGAAACTTCGAGTCAAATAATTCCAAGACTTTCAAATGAAAAAATAAGCTGATCAGAAATGATTGGCTTTTTTGTTGCACCAAAATGGAATGTGTGAAGAAGCGCTGCCATAACACAATTTAGTTTCACCTGTCCCGTGTTCCACTACAAGTCCTCATGCGCATCAACATTGTGTTTAAAAACAACTTATCATTGCGCATTCCGGGCTTTCCGTTTCACCCGGGGCTAGTTAAGTTCGTTTTATGCTTTTAATTCACAATAGAAATCAACGAGCCAAATCATTCCACTCCATCCTCTTTCCAAATAAATTCGCATTTCACAATATTGTAATAGCCGAATTTTTCATTCATTTCCACTCGGAGAATTGTTGCATCAACAAATTCAATTTTCGAATAGTTGCAAGGTAAAATCCAATTTCCTTTTTTATCCATCAAGCCATTTGCATTTCCATCATTCACACAAATAAACCTATTCACATAAGTTGCATTTTGAAATTGCGGCACAATAATTTCTTTGCCCTTGGTATCAATCCAACCTATTTTATCGTCTCTTTTAATTCTTGCCATGCCATTGCTAAAAGAACTTACCCAATCGTACTGGTAAGGAATGACCAATCGGATTTTTGAATCTATAAATCCCCAAAGTTCCTTTTTCCTAACGGGCGCCAAACCATTTTCAAAAGGAAGAACATCATCAAATTCAAAAGGCACAATTACCTTTTCAGTTGAATCGAGCATGCCACATTTTCCCTTGTTTTTTATTCTTACTAATCCATTTTTAAATGTGCTTTCGCCCAACAGATTTTTATCTAATTCATATTTGCAGGAAATTGCAAAAGTTCCGTTGCGGCGAATGTATCCGCATTGTTCACTTAAAACAACCATGGCAAATCCTTCGGTGAAACCAGAAATATTGGTGTACTCACAAGGCAATAATAATTTTCCATCACTCGCGAGTAAACCATATTTCCCATCCTTCTTCACACGCGCGGAACCATGATCGAAATTTTCCACCCATTCGAACTCACAATTGATAATTATTTTCCCAGAATGATCAATGAAACCGTATTTCGAACTGTCGACAACATATGCGATACCACCTGAAAAATCACCCGCCTGCTCATATTGACAAGCGATCACTTCGCTGCCAAACATATCGATGTACCCGTATTTCCCGTCACGAACAACCACAGCACGCGCATCATAAAAATCACTGATCGCATCATAAACGATTGGAACAACCAAATGTCCTGCACGATCAGTCAAACCCACTTTCCCATTTTTTTTCACTTGTGCCAATCCTTTATTGAAAGCTTCCACTTCATCAAAATCAAAAGCAATTGCGATTTTGCCATTTTTACCAATGAAACCACTCCTATCATTACTTCCTGCACTTGCAATTCCTTCTGAAAAAGATTCCACCCAATCGAATGCGCATGGAATAATAATTTGCCCTGTACTATCCATAAAACCCCATTTCTCATTTTGCCGTATGGGATAAAAAGTGGTCATCGATAAACGCAAATCTTCGCTAATGGTTTCCTTGAAAGGAAAATCGGGATAGGCAATCCAGAATTGTGCAATAGTGGTTGATTTTCCATCGGCCGTATATAATGCGTAAACACTTTTCCACGCATCTGTAACATTTCTATTTTTTGGATATTTCAGAATGAAATGGTGATATTCCTCCATGTTGTGATCAGGCACTGATAAACTAAAAATGGCATCTTCGGCATTCGTACAGAATGGATTTTCAGAATGATCAACAAGAAATTTTTCATAGGAAGAAATGTTCCCCGATTTTGTTTCCGTTTCATACAGCAACCTTTGGTACATGGAAATTGCGGTTTGATGTTGAATGGCATCAGGATATAAAACAGCAAAGTTTTTATATGCTTCCCATGTTCCAGCAATTTGTGTTTCACCAAATGCCAGTTCATTCCGAATTGTAATTGCTTCTTTTGTCAATACAGAACCACAATAAAAATCGAGGTATTCATTCCAGGCGGCAACACTTGCTTTCTTTTCGGCCACATGAAAAGCGAGTGTGTCAATATAAATTTTCAGGGAAATAATATTTTTTTCAGTAGCCCCAAACTTCACGAGAATTGCTTTTTCACTTTCAGAAGTTTTGGTTATTCCCCAAGTGGAAACAAGAATTGCAGAATGCGCGAGATTGACATCGTAAAAAGGATTGTCGGTTCTGGAATAAATTGTTGCAAGTCCGAAGCCTGCGGCCATTGGATTTTTATGCAGTGATGAATTGAAAATTTCGCGTGCCTTGAAATAATTGTAAATGCGCAAAGCTTCAAATCCCTTTTCAAGTTTACCAGCGGAAACAGAAAGTGATGTGACAATTGAAAAAATAAAAAGCAGGAGAATTCGCTTTTGCATTGCGGGTAAATTTACGAGAAGTTTGCTTGTTGGTGGTTCTTCACAAGAAGGCCGAAGTTATGAGTTTATGTTCAAGACAATCGAGTGTATAAATTTCCATGCGCAAGGGATAGAAGTGCCACATAGTGGTCCCTTCGAGAGAAAGCCCAGAAGCCGTGGTGTCGGGTTTGAAAACCCTACACCACGGCTGAGGACTTGCCACTAATGAGCCCGACCCGAGAGGGTTGCGCCATGAAAAAACAGTCGGATGTCAAAAAAGTCTTGAATTTAATTGGGACGTTCAATCAACGATTAGCAATTGCCTTTTCCGTACTTTTACACTATGCCATTTTCGCACGGACAAATTTCATTTGCATTGGTTTTCATTGCCGGATTTACGATAGCCTTAATTTGGTCGTATTGGAAGGATAGTAAAACCAATCGTAAAAACTTCGGGGCAACTTGGAAGATCCTGTTAACAGTAATTATCATTTTTGCCACACTTTCTTATATCTTGAAGAACATTCATTTGCACTGATTTTCAACACCTTACAGAGAGGCGTAAAAGCTTTTGATCCGAGAAAACAATAATGTTGCATTTTACCAGACTTTGCTAATCAAATAGCTTGACATGAGCCTGCTTTCTTACTATTTTCGCGGTCGAAATTGAATAACCCAATCAGCGCCCCTCATATGAAAAGCTTATTATTTATCATTTCAATTTTCATCCCATTGGCAAGTCTTTTTGCTAATGAGGCATTATTGATAGAAGGAAAATATCAGAACAAGAATATTTATGTTCAGAATTCCTACAATGATAATGGTGTTGGATTTTGCGCCTATGAAGTTTATGTAAATGGTAATCGTACAACAGACGAAGTGAATTCTTCCGCTTTTGAAATTGATTTGCGTCCGTATAATATGGTTCAGGGTGATAAAGTTGAAATACAGATTTACCATAATAATGGTTGTCAGCCAAGAGTTTTGAATCCAGAGGCACTAAAACCACGTCCAACATTCACAACAAAAACGATTACCATTTCTGCATTGGGCATGTTGAGTTGGACATCATCTGGCGAAGCAGGATCACTTCCTTTTATTGTTGAGCAATACCGTTGGAACAAATGGATTTATGTTGGTGAAGTTGTAGGAGAAGGAAAACCTGGTGATCACCAATATTCTTTTCAGGTTACTCCACACTCAGGAGAAAACAGATTTCGTGTGAAACAAGTTGGCTTTGGCAAAGAAGTAAAATACACTCCCGAAGTAACTTTTACACCGAAAGACAAACCGACTTTGAGTTTTGTTCAATCGAATGATTCAAAAACCATTACTATTTCCAGTGAGTCGTTATATGAAATGTATGACGCTTATGGAAATGTTGTATTAAAAGGCTACGGAACAAAAGTCGACCTTAGTGATTTTGTAAAAGGAAACTATTATTTCTGTTACGACGATAAGGTTGTGGATATCAAGAGGAAATAAATAGAGTTCGATACATTTTTTGTCAGCTAACTTTTGATTAGAATTCCTCTATTTCAGTTGACAAAAAACACTCCGTCTGACAAGTACGCTTTTCAAATCAGTTCCCCCTCAATATACTTTCCAGTTCCGAAAACATCATTGCTGTGGCTCCCCACAACACTTGTCCGTCGATGATATAACAGGGGACATCCATGAACATGTTTTTGCCAATGTGAATTCTTCTTCGATCTTTTAGAGATGCATCGAGCAATTGTGAAAGGGGGAATTCAATTATCGCATCCACTTCATGTTTATCTGGAATCCAGATTGGCCGTTCACTTATTTTCGCGACAAAAGGGTGCACCAAAAAATTGCTAACAGGAATATAAATTGGTGTAAGTGCACCGAAAATATTTTCTTCTGAAAGTTTTACTCCCACTTCCTCTTGTGTTTCACGCAGAGCGGTTTGAGCTAATGAAATGTCATCCTGTTCCACTTTCCCTCCAGGCAAGGCTAATTGTCCGCTGTGTGTGCCTTCGTACGCAGGGCGACGAATAAGTGCGGTGTAAATAGTTCCTTCGTGCGGGAATACAGAAAGTAAAACTGCGCTACTTCGGTGCGTTGGATTATTCGCCAAATATTTTTCAGTGGAAACACGAGCACGCGCATTCATGGGTTCTTGGGAAGATTCACCAGGAAGAGGATTGGAAAATCTTTTTTGTAAAGCAGAAAAGAATTCTTCGGAATTATTCAGCAGGTGAATCATTGATACAAAAGTACGATCTAAAAACTCGCAGACATAATTTCTGCAGGTTGCACACGCACTTTCATTCCCGCACGCAAACGCACATAAGCATCCCAACCATTATACGCTTTCAGTTCAGCAATGGAAATTCCGAAATGTTGAGTAATCTTCACATAATTATCTCCACGTATCACAATGTAAAATTCTGTTCCCGCTGGGCGAACCGCATAGCCTTGCTTTGTTCGCACCAAACAAACATGATCAGCGCGTAACAAGTGGGATTGGTAATCGATAAAATAAGAAGGATCAATTGCGATTCCTCGGAAACGTGTTTCGAAATGCAAATGTGTTCCAGTGGAATGTCCTGTTGAACCGCCGAGTCCGAGTAATTGCCCGCTATTCACGATATCACCCGGTTTCACTTTTATTTTCCAGAGGTGCGCGTAAACGGTTTCGAGTCCATTGTAGTGCCGAACGATAATCATGTTTCCATAACCTCCATCTTTCCCTGCGAAACGAACCATTCCCATGAACGCGCAACGAACCGTATCGCCACGATTCAAATCAATGTCAACACCACGATGAAAAGCGGTATCGCGCCAGCCAAAAGGAGACGTGATTGGACCAATGATTGGAAAAGTAAAATCGCCACTCGTTGCTGGGGAGAAATCCAATGCCGTTTGTGCTTCGCATTTGTAAAGTGAATCGCTGTAAGGAAAAACATGTTGAGAATCCCACACTCCATAAAATCGATTGGCAGGATAAAAAGCGAAAGCGCCAAAATTATTTTTTGGTTGTTCCGATTTCAATACCGCAATTTTATTTTTGATCAATTCAAATAATTTAGGATCGTGCACATCGGAATCAAAAAGAGAATCCATGAGCAGAACCAATTCGGGTTCACTCATATTATCAACTGAAGCAGCAATTGCAGCCGAATTCTTATTCAATGCAAGCGTATCACCATTCGCAAACAACGAGGATGAAAAAGTCGACAAGAATAGCAGTGACGCGAAAAATAATCGTCGTGATAATTTTGACAAGATGATTTTGATTTTGGGGTTTACACTAAGATAGGGATTAATTACCGATTACTCAATTACAAATTACCGATGAAATTATAATGCCCAATCCTATTTATAAAATTAGAAGGTAATCCGGTAATTGAGTAATTAGTTATTTACACCCCGCGCTCATTTTATCTTTCGCGGCATCGGGGAAACCCAATTGTTCTGCTTTGGAAAAATCTTCGCAAGCGCCTTTTTTATTATTGAGTTTGAAATTTGATTTTCCTCTCATGTCATAATCTTCTGCTGTTGGACTGTTTTTTAAGGCGATGGTCAAATTGTCAACGGCGAGTTGCCATTTTTCCTGTTCGAAATAAATTTTACCTAAACTTCTTGCAGCGTGCGCATTATTCGTTTCAATTGTCTGCACTTTTTTATAATCCGCTTCTGCCTGAATGTATTTTGTTTTTCCCTGCGCATAATTCGCATCAGCGCGTGCAAGTAAAGTTGGAACATCATCTTTTTTCAAAACAAGTGCTTTATTAAAATCCTTTATTGCCAAGGGATAGTTTTTTTGTTTCGCAAAAAGTTCTCCGCGCATTCGTAAAACATCAGCATCCTTGGAATGGTATTGTTCAATCACCATACTCAGATCTTTTATCGCCTCCTCATTTTTCCCAAGTGCAATATTGGCGTCAGCTCGCAAGCGATAAATCTCCTCTCCTACATAACCAAATGTTATCGCTTTGGAATATTCTGCAAGAGCAAGATCATATTTTTTCTGCGAGGAGTGAACGCGGCCTTCTTCAAAATAAGCCTTACCCATTGCAGGAGAAAGAGCAATTGCTTTGGTGAAATCAGCAAGTGCCTCGGCTTGTTTATTCATTTCCCGATAAAGAATTCCGCGTTGAAAAAAAACTTCTGCATTCTTGTCATCAAGCGCAATTGCTTTATTGAAATCATTTAAAGCCAGTGCGGATTGTTTTGTTTTCACATAAAGCATTCCACGATTCACATAATATTCCGCCAAATTGGGATTCAATTTTATTGCATTTGCATAATCCGAAATTGCCAAAGCATCATTTCCTAATTGTGCATTCAATTTTGCCTTGTAAAAAAATCCGGGAGCGTAATCCTTATTCAGTTCTGTTGTTTTGATAAAATCCGCCATCGCCAAATCATTTTTACCAAGCTGCAAATTTGCACGACCACGATCCATATAAGCTTCGAAAAAAGTTGCGTCTGTTTTTATGGCCAAGTCAAATTGTGCGATTGCCTCCACATATTTCCCATCATTGAATAATTTCTGCCCTTTCTCGTGGAAAACATAGGCTGGCTGAGCAAGAATAAGAATGGGCAGCAACACAGGAATCAGCAGTAAAATTATTTTTTTCATAATGCTAAATATAATTGTTAATTGAGAATTTATGGGATTCATCTACCCAAAAAAGTATTCAATCGATTGAAACTACTTGCTCCCAGCGTTTTTGATTTGAAACTTGCAATTTAGTGCTCAATAACCTAGCTTTACTCAACAAACACAAGAACATGAAACATGTAATTCTCATTATCGGTCTGATTTTCTCATTTGTTACACTAGAAGCGCAAGTGAAAGACACACCAGCCGATCTACGTTCAACGTACCCACAAACAGCGCATAAGCAAGCTGTGACCATGCAGAAAGCGCTTTCATTATCGGATGCACAAACTGTAAAAGTTGAATCTGTTTTACTTAGCAGATTAGAGTCAAATGCAGCCATAAATTTGGACGCAACAAAAGCTGCTGATGTTAAGCAAAAGGAAATTCAAGCTGTGAATGATTCGAAAGAAAAAGAATTAGCAGGCATCTTAACTGCTGAACAATTTGCACTTTATCTTCATAAAAAACAGGAAGCAAAAGCAAGTCACCAAAGCGCACATTAAAAAATATTTTTTCTGTTCAATCCTCATCTCAAAAAGATGGGGATTTTTTTGTGGCCTTCGATACATTTTTTTGTCAAATAGGATTTTTGAATCAAATGAAAATCCCTGTTGACAAAAAACGCTCAGGCTGACAAAAAAACACTTCAGAAAACAAACTATATTTTCACTTTTTCTTTTCTGTCACCAACACTACATGAAATGCAAGGTCGTCTTTTAAGACTTTTGCGTTTTTTGGATTGAGTGCCCATTTGATTCCATCAATACTAAAATCACCAGTGAGTTTTGATGGAACAGCTGGTTGTGAAGCATTGAGATATTCGATTTTTGCAGGGAAAGTGATGGCGCCAGTTGTGTCTTTTATCTGAAGATTGGCAATGACATTTAATTTTTTTTCATTTCCAGGAATGGAATCAAAACGAATAATTGTTAAAGTTGCCGTTGGATATTTTTTTGTTTCAAGATACTCAGGGTTTCCTGTTTCTATCTCGTCCTCTTTTCCAATTTGCAACGCTGCAACACTTTTCATATCAAGAATAACTTTTCCTCCGTCTGATTTTTTATCAAGTAAAAACCACCATCCATTTTTTATTTTAATAGATGTATTGGCCGAAAAAGAAGCATTGTCCATTTTCAAATTCATCGTTCCACCGAAAATTTTCACTTGCTTTTCTACATCCTTCACAGTTTTCGATCTTGTGCAGGCGAATGAACTTTGGTTTTCATCCAATGCAAATGTATCGCGCTTTGGAATGATCGGAGTTACTTCTCTTTTTACATTCCCACTTGTGTCATTTGGATCAGAAACATTGTTTTTGATTGTCGTATCTCCATTACATGCCAATAGAAAAACGAAACAAACTGATGAAAAGAATATTTTTTTCATTGGAGAATAATTACTGAAAATATTTTATTCTGTTGTCACTTTATCCTTGCCAAGATTGAAATAATAATCATTCTGCTCAATCGCTTCCATGATTTTTGCCAACATACTATCTCCATTCTCTGAAGGATCCAAAATCAGAGGTTCTTTGAATCGAATGGACAATTTCACATCCTTTCTTCTCAGTCTCAATCCCGATTTATCAAACGCTTCACGAAATCCTTCAATAACAATTGGAATAACAATAGGATTATATTTCTTTACAAGAATAGTAACGCCGCGTCTACCTTTCGCTTGAACTTTTGTTGTTCCCTGTGGAAAATTAATAACCCAACCATCTTTCAAAGCAGTACCAATACCACTAAGATCAGTCATTCTAACTTTTCGATTGACATCTGTTCCATCCGCTCTCCAAGTTCGTTGTATTGAAACAGAACCTGCATAAGCGAAAATGCGTGGAAGAATTCCTTTTTTCATCGTTTCTTCTGCAGCAACAAAATAATTATGAATGCCAGGACGGAAAAGGTACCATGGTTTTTTAATTGAATTGACGTATCCGTTTTTGACTGCACTAAAAACGTGCAAGATGCCCATCACCTCCGCGAAATAAGTTTGGTGATTGGAAACGAAAAGAACGTTTGTGGAATTGAGTTTCTTCAAATGTTCCGTGCCGGAAATTTCAAACCTATTCCGTTTGGCAAAACGACGCCAAGTCGACCAGCCAATGGCGCTGATGACAATTCGTTTTAAAAAATACCAATGTCCAAAAGGATCGCGGCGAAACATTATGCAAATGTACACAATGAACGTGAATTGTTTCGATTGCTTACCTTTGTTAAGATGCAATTTCATTCACAAAAGCGAATTATTTTCCCGTTTTTCATCTTTCTTGTTTTCATGCTCAGCGGTTGTTTCGAAATCGTTGAAGATGTTACAATTCATGACAATGGAACGGGCACTTTCTTTTACACCATTAATCTAAGTCAAAGCAAAAGTCGTTTGGATGGAATCATGCAGATGGATAGCACTGACGGTTACCGCGTTCCACAACGAAAAGAAATTGACTCCGATATTCTCAAAGCAAAAGCTTCCATTGAAAAATCACTTGGCATTACTAACGTGAGCACAACAAGCGATTGGACAAATTACATTTTCACCATAAAATTCGATTTCAATTCTGTGAACAATCTCAATCTCGCTCTTGAAACTGTTTCACAAGAATTGGCAAGCGATCACAAACGCATTCCAGAAGCTGCTGACAATTTTGCATTTACGGGAAAATCTTTTGATCGAAAAAGTCATTATGATTCCAAAACTCAGGCGGGAAAACTTACTGCGAAAGACAAGGAAATACTGAAAGTGGCATCATATACTTGCATTTTCCGTTTTGATCAATCAGTAAATACTTGCTCGAATCAAGACACAAAGATTTCGAAGAGTGGGAAATCCGTTATGGTAAAATTCAACATGCTTCAATTGGCCTTGGGTCAAAAATCCATTATCAATAAAGTTCTTCTTAAATAATTCTGCTGATGAAATATATTTTTCTTCTTTCACTTTTTGCATTTTCATCGCTCCTATCTGCTCAAGATATTTCAACGCACATTCCGAAACATTCCACTTACATCGTTACGATCAATCCCGCAACGCATGTTTTTAATGGTGATATGAAGCAAGTGAATACGCTTGAGATGTTTACGCAATCGAATGAATACGGTTCAAAATTTGATTATTTGTACGGCGATGAAGATTTGGATTGGGAAAGAAAAAACGCCTTCGCACAATTATTCAAGGACATCTTTTCCAATCCAACAATTACTGGTGTTGACACGGCAAGAAAGATTTTCATTTTTAATGACACACCTGATTCCATTCATTATTGGGCATACCTTTTACCAATCAACAATGGCGCAACATTCGGCGATTACATTTCCACTCATTTATTCAGCGAGAAAAAGGAAATCAAAAAAGGTTCGGGATTTTCTGAAATAAATGCAGAGAAAATTTCAGTAGGCTGGACAAACAGTTATGCCATTTTTCTTTTTGCCGATTTTGATTATAGCCACAAGTCAACTGATATGTATTCGCAATTATTTGCAGCAGATAGTGCAGCACAAGCACAAATGTATCAGGACCAAATGGCAAAGGCAATTGCAGACAGCACCGCGATGGCAAATGAAATGAAAGCGCAAAACGATTCAATCATTCCTGACAGTGTGCGTCAGAACAGAATGAATAGTTTGATGAAAGAGCAATCTGAAATGATTTCAAAACTCGCGAAGGATACAATACCGGAAGAAAATTACATGCCTGATTATAACAGTGAACAATCGTATGATTACGGAATTGATAATTCGCAGCACATCATAGATTCCACCATGACTGCAAAAGCAATGCGGAAATTAAATTATCTCATCAATCTCTCCTATGAAGAATCGGTTCAGGACATCCCCAATTTCAGAAATGTAAGTGAAGAAAAATCGGATGCTGTGTATTGGTTCAATTATGGCGAAATGATGCAACAGTATTATGAGAAGAACATGTTGGAAAGAAATTCCTATGCGTATTTGGGAATGGGTGCAGACACGGCCAACATTCAGAACATGTGGTTGGGTTCTTACATAGTGAGCCTTGTGCACTTCGAAGGAAATGTTGCGAAGATGGAACAGCGTTCTTATTTCTCTCCCGCGCTTCAGGAACATACAACTGGATTGTATGCAGGTCGCGTTGACAAAAAAATGTTCAAGTATGTAAAAGGCGAAAACTTAATGGCATTTGTTTCCATGTCGGTGAATATGGAAAAGATGATGAAATTTTATGGAAGCGTTTATCGTGAATCATTGAATAATTCATTGGCTGGAATGTATGGCAATTATTATATGATGATGTGGGATATGTTGCGCGTTTTCATTGACGATAAAACATTATACAATTTGCTTGACGGACAATTTTTGTTTGCCGTTACAGATTTGAAACCATACACTGCTTCGTATGTCACGTATGATTTCGATGAAAATTTCAACAAGACAGAAATCAGAAAAGAGAAAACAGAAATTCGTCCTGAATTCATTATGGTGGCAGGAATTGGTCAGAAAGAAGATGCGGAAAAGATTTTGGAAATTCTTCAACGCGCGAATGCAATTAAAAAACAAAACAATCAATACTATTTGATTAATACGCCAGGAGAATATGACATCAAAATGTTTTTGGCAATTCAGAATGGCATGTTGATCGTTACCAATAACGAAGAGCTGATGTTGAATAATCTGAAACACGGTTATAGCAGGGGAAAAGCAATGAATGGAAAATTAAAAAAACTCGGACGCAAAAGTGCTTTAGTTGCTTATTGGGATGGAAAAAAATCTTTTGAGTTGGTGAAGAAAAACCAACAAGTGGAATTGAGTGAAGCGGACAAAAAATCGCTTGAATTATTGCAGCAAGATGTAAACAGCGGATTGATTCTCGGAAGAAAAGGCAAAAATGGAATTCAACGTATAGATATGAAGATTGAATTGAATGATCCACAACCGGGTTCCAAACAAACCAGCTTCGTGCGTTTTTTTAGATTGCTGAATTCATTATACTTGGTTCATTCAAATCATTAATTCCCCAATGAAAAAAGGCCTTCGCATTGCACTTATTTCCATTCTGAGTATTCTTTTCATCTTCATGATGTATTGGTTTCTCCGAATCAGACGTGAAATTCCATTGCATGCGCGTTGCATTCCGAAAAATGCATTTGCGGTAATGACTTTAAACATTCGTGAATTGGCATTGGACCGATCCTTCGGTGGACATTTATTTCCGGAGATGGAAGGCAAAAAAAACATTCACAAAGAATTGGATCCTTTCATTCGTGCGATTGAAGACAATAATGGAATTGGTTTATATGAAACCGCTGATGTTCTTGCATTTTCATATCAAGAAGGTGATGCGGCTTTTTTTGGTGTTGTTGCATCCATGAAAGACAGTACGAAATTTGGAAAACTCATTCGAGAACAAATTTCAAAACAAATTCCAATTCATCCTTTCTCACTTAGCGGAACAAGCTTGGTTCGCTTCGATACGTCTTCAGCAGTGTTGGGATGGAATAATGACTTGACTGTTTTTTTATTTCCCATAAGCGATCATGGTGCTGAGTTTACGGGTGATCAATGTGCAAAATTACTTGCGCAAGCGGAAAACCAATCTGTTCTTACCAATGCGAATTTCCGTGAACATGAAATGAGTTCTTTCGACGCAGGAATTTGGATTCAGACAGAAGCGCTGATAAAATTTACCGGTGGTGGAAAATTATTCCGCACAGCCTTCGACGATGCAAAATACATTTCTCTTGCACTCGATTTCAAGGACGGAGAATTGGATATTCAAAGAACCATTGAGGGCGATGGAAAAAAACATAATCTTCCTTTTAACAGCACACTGCTTTTGAATTGCGATCCAAAACTGGTAAAAGGATTTTGGAAAATTCCAATTGATTTGAGCAATGACAGTTTAGTTAAATTGTATTCCTCCACTCCACCTTTCAACATGTTGCCGCTGAATGACGAGCAATACAAAAAACTCGCTTCCACATTGGATGGAACTTGTACCGTATTATTTCACGACACGCTGAGTTATAATGTGAATTACATCACGTACCAATACGATGAGAATTTTAACGGTATTCCAAAGTCTGAAGTGAAAAGAGAAACTACAAATGGAATCAGTGCTTGTTTTGGTTTGAAAAATGAAAAAGCAGCGAAAAAATATTTGACAGATTGGATGCAGGAAGACAGCATTCCTTTCAATGGAGAATCTTGGTTGATTGAAAATGAAGGAGCAACTCAACGCATGATGATTTCTGAAAATGTCTTGACCATTAGCAATTGGCCAAAAACAGATGGAAAGAAAAGAGAAGTTCCAAAGAATTTTCAAGGATTTGATTTTTATTTCCCCCTTGCAGATAATTTCTTTCTCTTGGAGAATTCTTCCTTTTTCTATTTCTTTTCAAAATATGAATCTGGAAAACAATTGCTCACGGACAACATTAAAGTGGCTAGCATTTCAACGCCCATCATTTCAAACAACAAACGTGTTTCTCAAATACGTTTGACCATGGCGAATAAGGATGTGAATGCTTTGGTGCAAATGGAGGAATTGGTTCAGAAGATTTTGGATGAGGGGAAATGATTCTTCGGCATCTTATAACACAACCATCTTTTTCGTTTGCATAACTTCCCCATTCACTTGCAGCACACAGAAATAAATCCCTGTCCCAATTTTATTTCCATCAAATGGAACATTGTAGTTTCCTGCTTCTGTTGGTACGTTTTCAATTTCACTGAAAACTTCCCGACCTAATGCATTGATGATTTTCAATGTTACATTTCCCTTATTTTCCAATGAGAAAAGAATGCTTGTTGTGCCATTGAATGGATTGGGTGCAATGGTGAGATTGTTCTGGAAAACGGGAAGTGCACTTTTTATTGCCGTTTTATTTTGCTTGGAAGTTGTGTTGTTTTGCAACGCAATGTTTGGCAAACCATTTCCAGGACTGCCGATTCTGTGGCCATCCGTGCAAATAGAAGGAACAATGGAGGCGGTGAAATTGCTGCCAGACAAAGCGGTGAAACCTGGTTTGAGAATTATTTCCTCACCTGCTGTCATATTACTTGTAACATTGGGTTCGATGGTGAAGGTTGGTGTGGTAATAAATGGTTCCGCAAAAGAATTAGCTGTGTTATAAGTGGAGTTAGATGCTGGATCTATGGTAAGTGCATTCTTAACTTTAAAATCTTGATCATATTTCACATCTCTTTTGTACATGGAAAGATTGACACATTCCTTGTCCCATTGAGCCTTTACTACCTCTCCAAAACCCCCATAATATGCCGAATTAAAACTTGTTGGCGTGCCATTTGAAAAATCAGAAATAAAAAGTTGCATTAGAATATCATAGACATTTGGAGCAGAGGCTGTATTATCAGCTTCATCCCATTGATAAAATGGCATCCAGGCAAAAGCTGCATAACGAAATTGATTTATTGGACAGCCATTTGGAATACATGCTGGGACATTCGAAATTTCATTTCCTTCACAATTATTATGAAAATCGCCATCATCATAAATATTTTTGGCAAAAGTATTTCTCCATCGAATCATATCGTTCTGATCAAAATAAGAATTGGGTGCGAAACGATTATAAGCAAGAGGTACCCATAGGTCAGGAACACCATGTGACAAATCCTCGGGAGTCGCTACATACTCTGGCAAATTATCTTGTTCGCCAGTACCTGAATAAAACGGGAAACAGGATGAAACACAAGGATGAGTATTTTTCGTAATCGTCCAACCATTATCAAACCATACATATGAGTTGTGAATACTTATTATGAATACAGGTGCATCATACGTTCCGCAATTGCATCTATCATCAATAATAATTTGCAACTTATATAAACCTGCGATCACATTTGCTTTATCCTGATAGCTTTGCCTTGGGTCTGAATTTCCCATGTAAAAAAATGCTAATGCAAAACCAGATTGCATATTTATTATTAATGCATCATGATTAAAATCTAGCATACCCTTGTTATCATCCCAATTATCATTATCAATATACCAATCCAAGGTCTGATTAACACGAAATCCAAGCCAGTTTGCATAATCCCCATATGTAATACATGATTGAGGGAAAAATTGTGAACTGATATTCAATAAGAATGATGTTGGCAAAGGCGTGCTAAATAATTGTGGGTTCAACCTAACTAAATAAACAAACTCAGCCATTGATTTGAGTATATAACCGTCTAAATATCGACGTCCTGGAGTCTGCGCTGATTCACCTTCAGTCCAACCTGGATGATTAGAACTATTAGCTATATCATTTCTAACATTTTGAGCTATAAAGGAATTTTTTACAAACTTTATCAAATAGGCTTTGTCACCAGTTGTTTCATACATTGTCAGTAACGATGAAAGAACTTTCGAAATCCTATCGCCAAATAAGTCATCGTTATTTCCATCAGCTACTAAAAACTCCATTAAAGGAGCTGGCATTACGTTTTCGTTCACACTTTCCAAGTTTGCATCGTAATACTCTTTTACTTTTACATTCTCGTAATTTTGAGAACATAGATAAATTGGAAATAAATAAATTAGGAACAGATATTTTTTCATGCAAATTATGTTTTAATAGTATACCCCAAACTCAAACCTATAGTAAATGGAGAATTCAATAATAGCCCTCCATTATTATTATTTATCCTATATTGATATAACTCTATTAGCTTAATAAATGGACCGCCTCCAATACGAAGAAAAAAACCTCCATCCCTCTTTTGAAATCTGTAACCTATTCTTGGAATAAAATATGATCCGCCAAACAGATAGCTATCACGAGGAATACCATTATAGTTATCAACTGCGAGACCATGATAATAACTTATACCAAACCCAAATTCTATGAAATTTTTTTTTCCAAAAAACAAACAAGTTTCAAAGGGTACAGCAATAAAGCTGGCTGTCTTTTCATAAAAAGGAAGCAGACCAATCCGAAGAGAAATGTTTTTTCTTTCCTTGCTATATACCAGTCTTTCGTAATTAATGGAACCAATAATTCCATTTCCAGCAATTTCAATATAAAATGTATTTTTCGCATAATGTGTTGTATCCATTTGTCCTTGACAATAAGTGCAACAAAACACTGCAAAAAATAATATGACAATTTCTTTTTTCATTGTGCACTTTTTCTTGAGAAAAGTAGATAAAAAGCGAAAATGGAATTAGTAAGGGATTTTCCGTTCTATTCAGTTTTCACTGTCTAAAAAACTAAATAATTATTGTTTCTTCTTCAAATCCTCAATCTCCTTCTGCATCTCCGCATTCTGTAGCTGCATCACATCATTCTGTTGTTTCAACTGAATCATGTACAAGGTGAGTTCTTCTACTTTCTGCAACAATGTAACTTCCATTTCTCCCACTCCGAAACTCTGCTTTTGTTGCACTTGTTGCGCAGAAGGAACTCCTGGTAAATGATGTTCGCGATTCACATAAGCAGTCAATTCAGGAATTGGCATAAGCGAATAGGAGGAACTGAAAACCGTATCTGGCCAAAAGCCGCGCAATTTCACTTGCACTTCCTCTGCAATTATTTTTCCGTTTACTGCCAATTTAAATCCTTCAGGAATATGTGTATCTCCAATGCAAACTCCTCCTGTAGTTCCAACGCCATCTGCAGGACTAACAAATAAAGTTGGAAGATCTGAGTTAAATCCAATCATCAGAGAATACGGTTTGTTATTATTCAGGATTGGCCCAGTCAATGCACCACGACCAATAACAATTGAATTCGTACCAAGATTATCCACCCCAACTTTTGTCCCAATAGTAATTGAACCATTTCCATAAGGATGATTGATGCCAAATCCAATTCCCAAGCCCTTGAATTGTCCGATTGGATTAGCAGAAAGCATATTCTGAGAAGTGTTGAGATAAATAGTACTGTCGCCAAATCGGATAAGGCTATCTCCAGGCAAAGGGACAATACGATAAACATGTGTCTTTCCGTTCAACCGTACATCCCCATTCACATCAAACTTATATTGCGGAGAATAAATTCCAACACCAACATTTCCATTCGTTCCCGCATTCAAAATTGTATTCCCATTATAACCGGGAAAACTTTGCATTCTCACATCACCGTTGTAAGTGTATATCTCATTCTGTAATCCTCCAGCAAAATTCAAATTATTATTTATGGAAATCATTCCTGAACTCTTCACAGTGCCAGCAACCACATTAGCGCTCGTCATGATAGCCGTAACCACACTTGCACTCGTCAATGTATCTGCCACCATGCTACCACTCTTCATTGTATCTGCTTGCATTTTTGTAGCCAGGACAATTCCTTGCGCGTACAAGGTTCCGTTCACCCTTGCATCACCATTCACATCCAAAATAAATTGAGGATTATTTGTTCCTATTCCCACAAATCCGGAATTTGGATTGAAAATATTATTTCCATTATAAGACCATGAACCGAGAGTTGTAATTGTACTGAATGTGCCATTACCGTTCAAAAACTTATTCGGGTCATTTGGAAAATTCGTTCGAATCAAATTTCCATTCGCATCGAGTGTTGTAAAACCTGTTCCTGTACCGGCAAGTGAATTGAGTTGCAATATTCCAGTTGTGTTTAAAGACATCCTTTGAATATTGTTTACTTTGAACAAGAGAGAGAAATTATTTGTAGTTCCTATAAAATCTCCCGTGGAAACAGAATTTCCTCCTGTTCCCCATTTGGCACCTTGCTGGGAGAATGCCATTTGAAAACTAAAGATTGCCGCTACAAAAGCGAAATTGCGTACGAAATGGGGGGGGGTATACATATGAGGTAGCGATTAATGTCTAGCTAATGTAGACTATTAAATAGGAAAAGCAAAAGACAAATGGAATGGAATGATAATCCCCTCCTATTCAAACCCAAAAGTTACACCCGCTTTAATTCCAAATTTCCCTGTGCTCAATCCTGGTGTATAAATCCATGTTCCTGCAATTTGTGGTGCAGCATAATTGGGAAATTTCAAACCGGTTTGCATTTTGAATCGTGCCACAACATCGCAACCCAATTTTCCCCACTCTTCATTTGGACTTGATTTGTAATAATATTCCACACTAAGTGGATTGACAGAAATGTGCGTAGTGATTTTATTTTTTGCAGGAAGATAAACGCCAACACCTTCAGGAACGAGACAAAAAAGAAAAGAAAGATATCCCACTTGTAAACCTGAACCTCCAAGTTTATTCAAAACCCAAAAACCTGCCACTGCACCGCCCGTTGCATGAACAAATATTCCACCATTGGTAGAGGTCCCAAAACCTAAATGATAATTGAGTGTGACTTTTTCACCAATGGGAACATGCAACATTCCTCCAAAGTCAGTGAATCCTCTTTCGCCCAATTGAAAATATTCCACATAAAATCCACCCTCCACATTTCCTTGTGCAAAAATGCTTATTGAAAAAAACGAGAGCATAAAAAGTGCAAGCGTTTTTTTTATCATGTGAAAATAATGGAATGAAAAATTAATGCTGACCTGAACTCTCCGGCGCTTTCAAATGAGAGCCTTCAGGAATTTTACCTTCCCATTTGTCTCTGATAATCCCTTCTTTCACTGGACGGAAAGTAGTTCTACGATTTTTCTGGTGAGCAGCTTCTTTTTCTTCGTTGGTGGCCATTGCATTAATTTCTTTATCGGAAATCAACGTTTGTGTTTCACCATAACCTTTTGCTTCCAAACGATCGGTGGCAATTCCTTTAGAAATCAAATAATCCACACAACTTTTTGCACGTGCTTGAGATAGCGTTAAGTTATAAGAATCACTTCCACGCGAATCGGTGTGCGATGCAATTTCAACACTGATATTATCGTTTAACTCAAGAAATGCAACAAGATCATCCAAAACTTTTTGTGATTCAGGACGCAGCGTTGCTTTATCATAATCATATTCAATTCCAGGAATAACAATTTCTCCAGCAGGAATTGGTGTGAGATAAAAATCGTGTTCAAAAACGGTGCTCTCTGTAATTCCTACAGTGGAAATATTTGTTGCATCACCAAAATATTTATTTTTCTGCGCCTTGATATAAAGTTCTTCGCCAACAACAAGATCCATTTCATAATAACCGGCAGAGTCCGTAATTCTAAAATCCGATTCTACGTTACCGCGAATATCCTTGAAGGTGAGCAGCGCCGTATTGATTGGCTCTTTCGTTTCAGAATTGAAAACGTGCCCATGAATTGAAATGACAATCGGTTCATTCGAAAATTGATAGGCACGATAACAAAAACCACTTCCTGGTCCACATGAACTGCAAGGCTCACGATCGGAAGAAAAATAACCATGTTGTTGCATTCTGTCTAAAACAAAATAAGCATCATCACGGGATGAATTAAATGGCGCTTCGAGATTTTTTGGTTTTGTCCAAGTAGAATCATCCGAATCAAAAGCGGATTTTACAACATCAAAACCACCAAAGCCTCCCATGCCGTTTGTACTATAAAACAACGTGCTAGTGGTAAAATGGAAAAATGGTGTCACCTCATCATCAGGTGTATTGATCAGTGGTCCAAGATTTTTTGCTGTGGATGTATTTCCATTATCATCCAACTGCGTCAACCAAAGATCAAGTCCACCTTGTCCACCTTCTCGATCAGAAACAAAATAAAGTGTTGATCCATCATTCGAAAGAAATGGCATCATGTTTCTGCAACCGGGCGCATTTACATTAGCGTCCATACGTTTTGGCGCAAGCCATTTATCATTTACATTATTACACATGAAAATGGCGCACTCTTTTCCATTGTCGCTCCAACGTGTAAAAAATAAATTTTCTTTTCCGAAAGAAACCATAGCGGCTCCTTCATTGGAAGGACTATTCAAGGACCCCAAAGCGCTATTCATTGGCATTGGTTTCATCCAAGAGCCATTCATTTTTTTCGATGTAAAAATATCGGTGCTGTATGCGTCGAGTCCTAGTTTTGTAAATTCTGGTGTTGAAGAATTCCCTGCTTTTGCCGCAGTAAATAAAAGTTCATCAGGGTCTCCATAATAGGTTGCCGCAAATACTGCTGTTCCTGCATTGATGACACTATCAAGACGCGTAACAATTACTTCTTTCTTTACACTGTTGGAATCTGTTGCGAAAAGACAACCGGCACTGTTGCGAGTTGCTTTTACGAATTTCGGATTTGAAGGATCAAGTGGTTCTGCATAAGTGTCGAATTGTTTTATTGCTTCAGCATATTTTGCATTATTCATTAATGCGGTAGCATAATAAAAACGAACATCCGGAAATCTTTTATCAGACATGAACAAAGCCTGACGATACCACAATTCAGCATTCGTATAATCGTGAAGCAAACGATAACAATCTGCAACCTTATTCACAACATAGCGACTGCGTTCATCGTCACCTTTTACAAGATTTGGATTTTTTAATTCAACAGTATCAGCAATGGCCGTTGTTACTTTGGAAGTGTCAAGCGCCTTTTTCGGATTCGTATATGGGCGACATTCATAAGGCGTAACCAAATCACGATCGGTTCCAGCAGTAAGCGTAATCACATGCTGATAACATGCGAGCGCGAGTTTATAATCTTTATTGTCAAAAGCCTTGTCGCCAAAATCCATCCATTCACGACGACTTTGTCCATAAACAGAAATGGATGCAACAACAAAATAAAATAGGGTTAGGAGAAGACGCCTCATAATCTCGGGCAATTGGGTGCTACAACAGGAGTTTTTCTTTTAGCAATATAAATCACGGAAAACTCAATTCCTCCGCGATTGTTGGTAGCTGGTTTTAAAGTTGAAGTATTCACATCGTAACTCATTCGATAAGTGAATGGGCCGTTCTTCAAACCAACTTCCATGATGAATGCATCTTTTGAAGAGCGGAAACTTGGTCCAACGATCAAATACGATTCGGAATTTGGCAGAAAAATATTTGCTTGCAAACCAAAAACCATTTCTTGTGCATTAGTTTGTGCCATGTAAAGAAAACGTGGTTGCAATTGCAAACGTTCATTAATACCAATGCGTGCACCAACGTGAAGGATGTAGTGAATCGGCAATTTATTATCAATACCATAGAATGATTCTGTTGGTCGATTCAAATGAAATGCGGAAAATCCAACAAAAGGATTTATTCGAGATGATTCTTTTGCATAATAATACAAACCGCCTGCACTGATGTCTAGCAAATATTTTCGTTCAACATAACCAGATTCTCCACTTGGCATTGCCATATCAAAACTTCCTCCGTCAATTGTTGTGTATTGGTTGTCCCAAGACAATTTTCCGTAATCAACGCTTTTTTGAATCACGCCTGCTTCCATTCCAAAAGCAAGATGATGGATATTTTTCTTATCCAATTGCAAATCGTAAGAGCCGGATAAATTAATTTGAAGCACATCAAAATTTCCAAAACCAGCACGGTCATTCATGATTTGAATTCCAGCACCATAACGTTTGATAGGCATATCAAATGCAACTGCTGCCGTTTGAAATGGATTTCTAGTAAGAGCGCTCCATTGATTGCGATAATTTGCAGTGATGCGATAATAACCATCGAACATTCCTGTCATTGCAGGATTCAAATAAATCTTCGCTGCATCATAATGCGTCAAGTGAAAATCCTGTGCTGATGACTGCAACATCACCAACGCAAGTAAACCTGAAAGAAGAATCCTTTTGATCATTTTATTTTTTTGAAAACTCATAAATTATCGCAGTAGTGTTACGTCGCCAGACAAATGATGTTCTACACCATCTGGCGTCATTGCATAAACCGTGTAAACATAAACTCCGATTGGTTGCGGAATGCCATCACGTTTTCCATCCCAACCAGGATGTTGTTCTGTACCAACGTAAATCAATTCTCCCCAATTATTGTAAATGCGCAATTCAAGTTCCTTGAAAGGACCACCTCGAACCCAGAAAAAATCATTTTGATTGTCGCCATTTGGAGAGAAGCCAGAAGGGACAATAGGCGGTGAAGTGATGAGATAATCCTGAACAAGTGTATCGGTGCACCCATTTGAATCAGCAACTATTAATGTAATTGGAAAAACACCCGCATTCGGCCAGGAATGATCAGGATTTTGTTGTGTAACAACACTACTTGAATCCCCAAAATTCCACAACCATGCAATTATATTTGAATAGGATTGATCTGTAAAATGTACATTTTCATTCACGTTTGCAACAGTTGGCGGAGTGGCATAAAATGAAGCTGTTGGTGAAGGATGAATAATTAATGGCATTGTAATGGAATCCACACAACCATGATCTGAAGTTGCAATCAAGGTTACGTTATAGGTTGCAGATGATCCATAAATATGAGAAACAGGAGTTCCAATTCCATTGTTTCCATCTCCAAATTCCCATTGCCATGCAACAACACTTCCTGAAGCAATTGTGGAATTGTCCGTAAATACAGTTCCGTCATTCAAACAGTTACCATTTGTTGTAAAAGCAGGAATAGGATTTGGAAAAACCTGTGTTGGAATTATTGCAGTGTCAGGACAACCATTGGTGGAGGTAACGACTAGCGTCACATTATAGGATCCTCCACCAGGATAAGTATGACTTGGATTTTGCAGCGCTGAAGTATTATTCGTTGGAGGATTTCCGAAATTCCAATTCCATGAAACAATTGATGTTACGGAAGTTGACAAATCGGTAAATTGAATTGGCACTCCTGGACATTCACTTACCGCAGTAAATTGTGCATTCGGTGCAGGAATAATGGTTACAAACAAAGTATCATGTTGTTGTTGACATCCACCGTTATTCAGCGAATTGAAAATGATCATGACACTTCCTGTTGCCAAATCTCCTGTGCCCGGCAAATAGTTCGTTGTCAAAAGTGAATCTCCCAATGGGAAAGTTCCATCACCACTTGTACTCCAATATCCAACTCCTGTTGCTGTTGAAGCGGTTATTGAAAAAGGAAGATTACTACAAGCAGAATCTGGTCCACCTGCAGAAATATTTGGTGGTGGTGTTAAGAAAAGCACCAACGTATCTGTTTCAGGGAAGCAAGATCCATTTCCGACTGTTGTAGTAAAATACAACCACACCTGTCCTGAGGTTTGGTCTGCTAGACATGGCGTGTAGGAAGTGCAAAGCAAGTTGGGATTTGCAAATGCACCACAACCTGATGTTGACCAAATACCCCCTGTTGCAAGTGTAATAGTTGCACAAACAGCCACAGAAGGAGTATCACGACAAACGATAATGTCAGGTCCTACATTTGAAGTTGGGCCTGGTGTAAAATCAATTCTTACAGAATCCACATTTTGATTACAAAGTGAATATCCTGTAGTGGTCAAAGTGAGGTACGTAAATCCTGCAGCTATTTCTGCTAGAGTTGGTGTATACGTTGCATTTAGAACTGTTGGGTTCGGTGTAAAGGTTCCTGACCCAGCCCAAATTCCACCGGTAGCATTCAGTACATTTCCGCCAAGACCAAAAGTAGAATTGTTGGTACAAGCAAACGTGTCATTTCCTGCAAGCGCAATAGGCGCAGCAAGAACAACGATGGATTGCGAAATGGTGTCATTACAGCCCAAACTATTTGTTGCAGAATGAAAAACCACATATGTTCCACTTGATCCATAGGTGTGCGAAGGATTTTGCAGAGTGGAAGTACTCATATCACCAAAGTCCCACCAATAACTTGAAAGTGTGGAATTCGGTGAAGGAACAGAATTGTCGGTAAACAATACGGGCTGCCCAACACAAGCACTATCATTTGAAGGTGTCATGGAAGTTGTAACAAAAGACAACTGAACAATTTGTGTAGCAGTATCAGCACAGGCAGTCCCCACATTGATAACAAGCGTAACCGTATAAGGGCCAAGACCTGGATAAGTATAATTCGGTTGGAGCAAATGAGATGTATCGGCTAGGGTTGTTCCATCTCCAAAATTCCAGAAATAGTTATTGGCGGGATCACTTGTATTAATGAATTGAACATTGCTACCGGAACAAACGCCTACTGGTGCAGCTAAACTTGCTTGTGCTACAGGCGGACAAAAAATTACGTTGAATTGGAAATCTCGAAGAATTTCTCCGATTTTCACACCATTTCTAAATTCCTCACATTTTATTCCTGCAACAAATTGTCCAATCATAGTTGGAACACCTGAAATAAATCCAGTGTTTGGATTCATGGTAAGATTGGGACCTCCACAAGGATTGTTGGGACCAAATCCTGCTACCCAAGGAATAGGAGTGAATGTTGCAATTCCACCAGGAAAAGTTGGAGGATTTTGATCTGAAACATTGTACCAAGAATAATGCAGTGAATCTCCATTTGCATCAGTAGCGCCATGATTGAAATTGATAGGATTTCCCTGGCAAACGAAAACAGGAGGAGGATTTACCCAAACAGGACTATCATCCGTAATCAAAGCTGATTCATCGGGAATGTGTGTATACCATCCCTCGCCGACATTAAGTGGATTGACAACATTCGTAAGCGAATTATTTCTGCAGCAATAATTATAATAAAGTTGATATCCACCGGTTTGAGGAGGAAGATTATTTACTACAGCAACATAAGAAGCTTCTTCGAGACAAATTCCAGGGTTCACGGCACAAGTATCAATATATGGATTGACCATAGTTGAAGTTGTAAATGGAATTGTGAGGGCCTTAGTAGGTGAAAAATTATTCCCATTCACATCACGAATTTCAATCGTAACGGAGGCGGGAAAAAATACGCTGGTTGGTCGGCAATCTCGATACATCTTGAGCGTAATTCTGTAAGTCGCGCCTCCAAGATGAGAGTAAGTCAGCGAACCGCCGACAATGTGAGTTGCATTAGCAAATAGCGAGCATAGCAATGCCAGACATAGTAGGGGAATCCTTCTCATTGAAAATATGCAGGATGGTTTTGGGATCTGCCGTGACTAAGATACAACAATTGGGGAAAGTAGCAATTTCAGAAATTTTTGGGAAAATTATATTCGTGGAGTCGCTTTGAATTTCTATATAGAATAATTCAACGCAAAGAATCACTAATATTCAATTGGAGAAAACCGCCAAAATCACATGCGGTAACATGCACATAATATTTGCCGACTGGAAATCTTGAAAGATTAATTACAGGACGACCATAAATTGCCGTTAGCCCTTCTTGATCCGTTAAGAACATTGGAACCCCGTGGTGATCACCAAAAAGAAGTCGATTATAATTTGCTTGATCATAGAGAAACACTTGTGATTTCGATTGATTATTAGGGAAAAATACCAGCAAACTATCATCTGGATAATTTCTTTTGAGTAAAATCGGTGTCACGCTAAACCTTGATGTATCTACTGTTTCAAGATAAGAAGGAGGAATTTCCACTTTCACAAACTGACGTTCTCGCTGAAAAAAAATATAGGTGACAATTCCTCCAGCAGAAAGAAGTACCACAAAAGCAATTATTATTGGGATGATGGAACGTCGCATAATTTAGCTAATGTCGCAAATCCTTCATTCACTTCCATACTTTTTTTAGCTTGACCTTCTCAGTAAACATTTTATCTTTGAATATAAACTTGAGGCAAACCCTAATATGATTCGCAAATCACTTATCGGCTTAATTGCCGCACTAATAATTTCTTGTTCAGTCCATTCACAAATAAATGTTCAATGGGTTGGTCGTTATACAAGTGCAGGAAGTAACATTGACCGCGCAAAGTCAATGGTTGTTGATGCAGCAGGCAACTCTTTTGTGGTAGGTACAAGTTGGAACGGAACCAATTTTGATATTGTTACTGTAAAGTTTGATGCAAATGGGATTCAACAATGGACAACTCCTTATAATGGTCCAGGAAATGGTTATGATGAAGCGCGTCAAATAAGAGTTGATGCAACAGGCAACATTTATGTAACTGGATACAGTGCTGGCCTTGCGGCGAATTACGATATCGTAACAATAAAATATAATCCATTAGGAGTTCAACAATGGGCAACACGTTACAATGGAACGGCAAGTGGTTTTGATGAAGGTTATGATCTTGCCCTCGATGGTTCCGGAAATGTTTATGTATGCGGAGGAACAAAAACGACAACGAGCAATGCAAATTATGTTACCCTAAAATACAACTCAACTGGCGTTCAACAATGGGCAACAGTTTACAGTAACACCACCAGTTCAACGGCTACTGAAACAGCCTATGCCATTTGTTTGGATGCTGCTAATAATGTTTATGTAACAGGAAGTAGTTTTGGAACCACGGGAACTGACAATGACATAGCAACCATCAAATACAATAACGCAGGAGTTCAACAATGGGTTTCTCGGTACAATGGACCAGGTAGTGTTTTTGATGCAGGCTCTGATATTGTTGTTGACGCAGCACAAAATGTTTTTCTAACGGGATATGCTCGAGATTTGATTGGAACTACAAATTACAGTTACGTAACAATCAAAATCAATGCTGCTGGAACACAACAATGGGCAAGTATTTATGATGGTCCTTCGAGTGATGTGGATGAGGCTACTGCTATTACACTTACTCCTTCAGGAAATGTTGCTGTTACTGGACATTCAATTGGCACAGCACAAACGGCCGAAGATTGCGCTACCATCCTATACAATGGAACAAATGGAAATTCAATTTGGATAAGACGTTTTGATGGAGGCGCTGTGAATTATGATGAAGGAACTGCAATTGCTGCAGATAGTTCAAACAGAATTTTCGTAACTGGCTTTAGCTATGCGAATGCTTCCAACAATAATTTTCTCACTATAAAATATGAAGCGAATGGTGACACTTCTTGGATCGTAAAATATAATGGACCCGGAAACAATTCTGATCAAGCCTACGCAATAGCAATTGGACCAACAGCTGAAATCTATGTTGCTGGAATGTCAAAAGGACTTGGTACGAATGAAGATTATGCAGTGGTGAAATATTGTCAACTTACTGCAAGTGCTTCCAATGACACTTCAATTTGTCTTGGTGCAAATGTTCAATTACATGCGCAATCTTCTTATGGAGCAATTGATTCCGTTTGGTGGACACCTTCCACTTATCTAAACCAATCAAACATTGCAAATCCTATTGCCACTCCATCGTCTACCATTTCATATGTTCTTCATTTGAGAAATCAGTATGGTTGTATTGATGTTGACACGGTTAACATTACTGTTTTCCCTTTACCAGGACCACAAATTCAAACCAATGGACCTGCATCATTTTGCATGGGAGATTCCGTCATGTTAACTGCAGTAGACACCACTAACGGCATTGTAACTTATTTATGGAATACAGGATCAACGAACCAAAGTATTACAGTTGATACTACAGGAACATATACCGTTACGATCACAAATTCTATTGGTTGCGACGGAATCACTTCGATCAATGTTATTGCGAATCTTCCTCCTATAATTTTTGCAGGAAATGATGTTGGTGTTTGTCAAAGCACTTCCGTTGCACTATGCGCAACAGGAGGATTGACTTATGCATGGACACCCTCTTTTGGATTAAGTGACACAACCATTGCATGTCCGATGGCTGGTCCAACTTCAAACACAACTTACATTGTTTACGGTACTGACGGAAATGGATGCATGGGTTCAGACACCGTTGCAGTTTCTTTGTTTCCACTTCCTTCTGTTCCCATTATTTCGCGCAACATTGCCGTATTGACATCAACTTCCGCAACAACTTATCAATGGTATTTTAATTCCGTTTTAATTCCTGGTGCAACATCGCAATCCTACACACCAACACAAAACGGAAGTTATTACGTTGTAACAACAGATGCAAATGGCTGTCAAGCTTTTTCTTCTCCTTATACCATGGTTGATGTAGGAATGAATGAACTCAGCAGTTCAAATCTGATTAATCTTTTCCCGAATCCGAATAATGGAATATTCACTGCGGAATTCGATCAAAAGGGAATGAGCGCAACAATTGAAATATACAATGTTGCAGGACAAAAGGTTTTTGCAAAAGAAATTGCTTCGAATGGAATTAGCACAACAACGTTCGAACTTCTTTCTGATTCAGGAATTTATTTTGTGATGATTACGCTTGAGGATGGGAGTACTTTCTCTCGTAGAATGGTCATTGATAAATAATGCGTATTCAATTCTTAAAAGACATTCAATAAATAGAATGTCTTTTTATTTTTATTAACTCAATTTAAAAATGGATTTACCAAACATCATCAATTCAGCAGGCGTTAGTTTGATTCTGCTTGCCTTTATTCTATTGACTATTGGCAAAACGAAACAACAGGACAAAACTTATAATTTGCTGAATCTGGCTGGTGCCGGGCTAGCTTGTTATGGTGCAATTCTAATCCATGCCATTCCGTTTGTCATTCTTGAAATGATTTGGTGCGCTGTTGCCATTTATGGTTTGCTCAAAAAAGCGTCCTGAATTATTACCTTCACCCAATAATTTCACCATGTCCATTTTAGGAATCATTCCAGCTCGATTTGCTTCAACCCGTTTTCCGGGCAAACCGCTCATTGATATTGGAGGAAAAACAATGATTCGTAGGGTATACGAGCAAGCAAAAAAATCTTCGAAACTTGCAGCGGTTTTTGTTGCAACGGATGATGAACGAATTGCTGATGAAATAAAAAAGTTTGGCGGTAATGTTGTGATGACGTCAGACCAACATCAAAGTGGAACGGATCGTTGTGCAGAGGCGGTGAAAAAAGTTGCGGGGAATTGGAATGCCGTAATCAATATTCAGGGCGACGAGCCTTTTATTTTACCAGAGCAAATTGATTTGCTTGCGGAACTTTTCACAAATCCGGAAATTGAAATTGGAACGTTGGTGAAGAAATTATCTGATCCTTCTGATCTTGATAATGCAAATACAATGAAAGTTGTTTTGGATATCCATGGAAACGGAATGTATTTTTCGCGCTCCCCTATTCCATTCATTCGTGGCGTAGAAAAATCAAAATGGCTGGAGAAAAATTTGTTCTACAAGCACATCGGCATCTACGGTTATCGCACAGATATTTTGCAACAACTTACTGCATTACCACAGGGAAAATTGGAAGTTGCGGAATCGCTTGAACAATTGCGATGGCTTGAAAACGGTTACAAAATCAGAACTGCTTTCACAGCATTCGAAACCTTGTCGGTGGATTCTCCTGAAGATATCGAGAAGTTGAAAAAAGCGGGATTGATTTAGTTTTTTCTCCTTCACAAATTTTTCTTGTTTGCATCTCGTGAAGTAAATACTGCGATGTTCTAAAATAGCCCTGATTGCAGCGGTTGCCATGCAAAAGCGGAAAGCAGGTGAAGTGTTTCTAGAACAAGACGATGACGTGCTTCAAAAAAATAAAAAATATTTTCTACAAATTATCATCAGCATGCCATTCCGCGAAGGAACTTGCTGTTTCGT
>CAIQQJ010000175.1 GCA_903873905.1 uncultured Flavobacteriales bacterium | reverse complement strand
GGATAGCAGCGGCACCCCGCAGTGGCGTTGATTGGAGCGTTGGCACGCGGAGTATAGCGGATAGCCGGTTGTGACTCCCTTGAGAATTACCTACTCTCCGCTCCTTCAAGTAATTAACATATTGGTTTTTGTGTTAAAAACTTTACCTGTTTTCATTGGTAGAAGGAGGTATTTTTGCGGGCTATGGCGAAATTGAAAACGGTTGTGAATGGTGTGGTGGAAACTCCTTTGATGAAACAGTTCAATGCAATCAAGGCGAGATATCCTGATGCGATGTTGCTTTTTCGTGTGGGCGATTTTTACGAAACGTTTGGTGATGATGCCATAAAAGCTTCGCGTGTTTTGGGAATTGTGTTGACCAAGCGTGCGAATGGTGCAGCATCTTACATCGAGCTTGCCGGATTTCCACATCATTCACTCGATACGTATTTGCCGAAATTGGTGCGTGCAGGAATGCGTGTTGCGATTTGCGATCAGATGGAAGATCCGAAATTGACGAAGACAATTGTGAAACGTGATGTGACGGAATTAGTGACGCCCGGCGTTTCATTCAGTGATAAAGTTTTGGATCATCGCTCGAATAATTTTTTGGCGGCGGTTTATTTTGATGGAAATAATTGTGGCGTTTCTTTTTTGGATGTTTCCACTGGAGAATTTCTTGCTGCGCAAGGTGATGCTGTTTATGTGGAAAAATTATTGCAGAATTTCCGTCCGAGTGAAGTGTTGTTTCAGAAATCAAGGAAGAAGGAATTCATAGAGAAGTTCGGCGAGAAATTTTACATTTTCGGATTGGAAGATTGGATTTTCACGGAAGAATTTTCCACTGAAAAATTATTAAAACATTTTTCTACCAATTCTTTGAAAGGTTTTGGTGTGGAAGGATTGGCAGCAGGAACTATTGCTGCAGGAGCGGCTTTGCATTATTTATCCGAGACCAATCACGAACGGATTCAACATATTTCTACGCTTTCAAGAATTGAAGAAGATAAATATGTTTGGCTTGATCGATTCACGATTCGTAATTTGGAATTGTTTGGTTCCGCGAATGAAAATGCGCGTACGCTAACGGATGTGATTGATCGCACGGTTTCCCCAATGGGCGCGCGACTTTTGAAACGATGGTTGGCATTGCCATTGAAAGATATTGATCCAATCAATGAACGTTTGGATGGCGTGACGGCTTTGTTGGATAGAAGTGAATTGCGTGATCAACTTTCTGACATCATCAAGCATATTGGCGATTTGGAAAGGTTGGTGGGAAAAGCTGCAGCGGGAAGAATCAATCCGCGTGAGTTGATGGCTTTGCGTCGTGCGTTGGATTCCATTGCACCGATTCAGGAATTGTGTGGAGCTTCCGGGAATATTCAGTTGGAAAAAATTGCGCAGAAATTAAATCCTTGTGCAATCATACGAGATCGCATTGCGAATGAATTGCATCCTGATCCACCGATGTTGGTGCATAAGGGAAATGTGATGGCGGATGGTGTGGATGTTGATTTGGATGAGTTGCGTCAACTTGCTTTTTCTGGAAAAGATTATTTGTTGAAGTTGCAGCACCGCGAAAGTGAAATCACGAAAATCCCTTCCTTGAAAGTTGCGTTCAATAATGTGTTCGGCTATTATCTGGAAGTTTCTAATGCGCATAAGGATAAAGTTCCTGTGGAGTGGATTCGCAAACAGACCTTGGTGAATGCGGAACGTTACATCACACCGGAATTAAAAACCTACGAAGAAAAAATTCTCGGTGCTGAAGAAAAAATTCTTGCCATTGAACAACGATTATTCGCTGCATTGGTGCAATCACTTTCTGAATGGATTGTTCCAATACAAAGAGACGCTGCATTGCTTGCTCAACTCGATTGCCTGATTGGATTTGCAAAATTGGCGCAACAACAGAATTATGTTCGTCCGCACATCAATGATTCTTACATCATCGATATTAAAAACGGAAGACATCCTGTCATTGAGCAAATGTTGCCTGCAGGAGAAAGTTATATTGCGAATGACATTTATCTCGATCCAGATTCGCAGCAGATTTTGATGATCACTGGTCCGAACATGTCGGGAAAATCCGCTTTGTTGCGTCAGACTGCTTTGATTGTATTGCTCGCACAAATGGGATCTTTCGTTCCCGCAACGCATGCACAAATCGGATTGGTCGATAAAATTTTCACACGTGTTGGTGCATCCGATAATATTTCTTCGGGTGAATCCACTTTCATGGTTGAGATGAATGAGACGGCTAGCATTCTGAATAATCTGTCATCGCGTAGTTTGGTATTGTTGGATGAAATTGGAAGAGGAACGAGTACGTATGATGGAATTTCCATTGCATGGTCCATTGCAGAATTCATTCACGAACAACCACAAGCCAAAGCAAAAACATTATTTGCAACACACTATCACGAGTTGAACGACATGGCTGATCGTTTTCCACGTGTTCGCAATTTCAATGTGAGTGTGAAGGAAGTTGGAAACAAAGTAATCTTCCTTCGCAAATTGGCAGCAGGAGGAAGCGAACACAGTTTTGGAATTCACGTTGCGAAAATGGCAGGTATGCCAAGAAGGGTAGTGGAACGCGCGAAAGAAGTTTTGGTGCAATTGGAAAAATCCCACAGTGGAAATGAGTTGATGAACCAACCATCGCTTGGAAAAAAAGAAGAAGATCTGCAATTGAGTTTTTTCAAACTCGATGATCCTGTTTTGGAAAATATCAGGGAGGAAATTCTGAATATAGATATCAATACACTCACACCCGTTGAAGCGCTGATGAAACTTAACGATATTAAGAAACTGATTGGAGGGAAGTGACTTCGATACATCCCGTCAAAAGGGAAATCCTCATAATGAATTAGTCAAATCGTTTTGACGGGACACTCCGTCTGACAATTTATATATTTGTCAGACGGAGTGTCTCCACAGAATTGTTGGGAAAAATAAAAAATTTTGAATTTTGAGTTCTGAATTTTGAATTGCCAAAAATCCAATTCTAAATTTTGAATTAACCAAAAATCTAATTCAAAATTTAGAATTCAAAATTATTGTCAGTTTTCTTCCTCAAATTCTGGCGCCCAATTATCGAAAAGTTCTTTCAGGAAAACATTTTCCGATTCTGGGATTTCGTTGTCAGCTTTTGCAAGTTTGACAGCAAAATCCAAAAAATGATCCCGTTCTTTTTGATTGGTATCGTCGTAAAAATCGTTCATGGCTAATCGGAAATGATCCATGTACTTGTCTCTTGGCAACAAAGAAAGGAAATGTATCTCCTCATCAATTTCGACCCTAAAAGGAAAGGTTTCGGTCAAATATTCGATAATTACATCACCTTCTTCTTTGGCAAATTTGCCATCAGCATGAGTGATTAACATGAGCAGATGGAAGCCCGCAATCGGTTTATTTAGTCTATGATCCATTTTAATAGTGCAATAATATTGCACTAAAATAGTGTAAAGGCCTGTATTTAGGGGTGTTCACGGTCATTTTAGGGCAAATAATTTATTTCAAATGAAATTTTGCGGTTTAGATTCGGAAAAGTACTTTTGTACTCCCCGATAAAGAGGGGCAGTTCTTTATTAAAGCGAAAGTAGCTCAGTTGGTAGAGCGTAACCTTGCCAAGGTTAAGGTCGCCGGTTCGAGACCGGTCTTTCGCTCAAAGCCTCTCTACGGAGAGGCTTTTTTTTAGTGTTCTTCCAAAGAACACGTGGTTGATGTTAATGCATCAGCTGGTAATGCCTGGGTGGTGGAATTGGTAGACACGCCGGACTTAAAATCCTGTGGACCAAAAGTCCGTGCCGGTTCGACTCCGGTCCCGGGTACTTGAAAGACAAGCAGTTATGCTTGTCTTTTTTTATTTTCTCCCGTCCGAAAATCAACTGGTTAAACATAGGTTAAACAAATTGGAAAAAGCATACCATCTTGAATAGGTGGCGCTCATTTCAAATGTCGTAAATTTCATCTGTTATTCAACCACTGACGCATGAAAAAGAAACAAACAGGTAAGGAGAAGTCCGCTCCAAAGAAAGGGGCAGGGAAGATGGTTTTTGCATTTGAGTGGGAGCAAGGGGAAATGAATCCCTTTGTTGAGGTATTTGAAGAAGCTGTGAAATCCGGGGTCATAACCGTGAAAAATTATCAGGGGAAATTTGAAATCAAGAGGAAACAAATCCTCCGTTTTTTTTACGAATCCTGTTTTGTACAATGGATTGGGGATGAACAGAAAAAGGAAATGACGAAGCAAGAGTATCTTTCTCAATGCACAATTGAGAAATTCACTTCATTCATAGACGCGCTTGGTGCAGGACAAAAAAGGGCCATCGAGGAAAAGGCAATGGAAGTGTTTGAGATAAAGTGGAAGAAAGGAAGTTATATTGGGGAGTTGGTAAGCCATGAATACGCAGTTGATGCTGTTGAGAATTATCATGCCTTGAAGGAATGGTTTGAAAAAAACGATTCAAGTGATGTTGTGGTCGTTAAGGAAAGCCATTTACAGATGATGGAATTTGAAATCAGGAGAATATGCAAGCTGCGCGAGTTCCCCTTTGAAATAATGATTTCAAATCATCTTGCCTTGGTCATTTCATCTAATGACGAAAATTTCCATCTGCATTTGGCCATAAAGCTGATGACCTTTGATCTGCACAAGATCGGGGCACTGTTGGATGCCCAATTTGCAATTTATGAAGGTGAGGAATTTTTCCCGTCAATCATTGAACATGGAGTATATGATTTAATAAAGGATAGTGCGCTGTTGGCGACTAAGGAAAAGGATGCACTGTTGGACCGAATCATGCAATGGGTTGAAAGGAACCGGAAATTCATATCCACCCAAAAAAAGGAAATTAAGCTGTCAAGGGATATTAAGAAAAAGACAGTCGGAAAGAAAAAAGTTGATTTTTATTATTGGCGATTTTCTGCGAGAAAATTGAAACAGCTCCATGATCAACTCTTATTGTTAAGGAAGATTTCAGTGAACAAACATTTTGATGATTCTTTCAGGAATGAGAAAATTCCCAAAAATTTTCGCACGAATTGGAAGGGGACACAAACTGAATTGATTTATTTGTTCCATCTATTAAATAATGGCAAACAAGAATTCAAGCATCACGATTTGCAGCACATTGTCTTGTCATCACTTTTCCTTTGGAATGGAAATGAAATGAAGCACCGAGGATTGCAGTCAAAGTATGCTGCACTTGTTCAAAGGTTCGATATGCCTGCTAAATTGCCAAATCACCTTCTTGCCATTAATGAATTGGTGGTTTCCTTGGAGTTGTCCAACTAAAATCGTTGAAAAATTCGTTGAAGAGCGTTGAAAGGATTCAATTCCTTTCAACGAAATATAGCCTTTAGTTTGCTGTGTTGAATTCAAATTTCACATAAAGCAAACACAAATGGAAATTATCGTTTTTGAAAATGAATCATTTTATCGAATGCAACGCGAACTCATACGGATGTTCCAGTTGGCGATCGAAGAAGCGTTGCTGAAAAACACGAACGAGAGCGATTGGATCAACGAAGAAGATGCAAAAAAAATCCTTCCTTATAAAAGCAAGAAGAAGTGGGCTCAACTGCGGAAAAGCGGAGTGATCCGATTCATGCAGGTGGGCAGAAAAATCTCATACAGTAAAAAAAGTATAATGGATTTTATGTCGAAACATTCAACTAAACAAACGTTCAACCATGGAAAAAACTAAAAAGGAACGGAGATGCCTCAAATGCACCGAAGTTTTGGGCGACGTGCACGCATCAAGAAAATTCTGTACACCAAGTGTCAATGAAAAGGATGGAACGATTAATAATTGCAAAGACGATTATCATAATGCAAAGAAAAAAACCTTACGGGATTTGGCGAAAAATGTGGTGAAGTTCCATCTTGGAAACTTTAAGGCCATTGATTATTTTTTTGGCTTGGGTAAATTAGTTGTCAGTACAGTAGAACTTGAAGGATTAGGTTTCAAGGCAAGCTACAATTTTGGCAAAAGGGTGGATCCGAAAACAAATGAAGCCTTGGTTTTTTATCTGGGTTTCCTTCTTCGCGGCAATGATAAAAACAAACTAAAAATAGAGAAACATGAATACAAATTTTGAATTTCCAAGCAATGATGAGTTGTTTTCCGTTATCGTACCACCGACAAATTTTGTTGACCAAAACAAGAATTCAAATAAGGCTTTTCTTATCATCGGTTGTATAATACTAATAGGAGGGTGTGCTGCAATTGCAATATACCAATACAGGCTAAGGCAGCAGACTTTGGTTGATTTGGAAGCGGAACGTAAAAAACGAAGTCATCATTTGTAAAACCATAGATTGAAGAAAAAGGGATATGTAATGAGTCCAACCTGTTGGGAGTGTAAATTAAACTGTGCTATTTGATTTTTAACTTCCACAAAACGGTTTAATAATATTCTATTTCACGCAAAGCGTAAACAATAGGATTGCCCTGTTTTTTTTCAGAAAATTTAATCCAATTGCCAGCTTTGTCGTATTCATACTTGTCATTTTTATGGTTTTCATCATTTGGATTGTCATACGTCTCTTCATTTATAAACTTGCCAGCGCCATCATAATCTTTCCTACTTGTTAGAATATCTTTTTCATTGTATTGGTATGTAGATTTATTTAGTAACTAGCTATTGTTATCATAACTGTATTTTTCACTGTTTTTATAATCAAATCTTCCATCACTCAAATAATGAATTTCAAGCGTTTCAATTAAATTTCCATTGTAATCATACCTGGATGTATATTTATATTCTAAGCCTCCACCAACATTAAACAAACTCTGTATGTAAATCGTCAGCATAATGTGGACTGAATTTAGCTAAAAATAAGAGAGTGTTTCCAAAATCACTAAATTTAAATACCATGGAAACAAAGAAAAAGCAAACCACAGAGAATTACATCAAGGAAATCCGTAGAAAGACCAG
>CAIQQJ010000174.1 GCA_903873905.1 uncultured Flavobacteriales bacterium | reverse complement strand
ATTTCACCTTTTGTTCGCAGATAGAAATTTTTGGAATCGGCATTCGCACCCATCGAAGATATAACAAGGAAATTTTTCACATGATTCTCATACGCACTTACAGCACACCACCTCACCCACTCGTAATCCACACGACGGAACGCCGCTTCTGATCCTGCAACTTTTATCGTCGTTCCTAAACAACAGAACAAATCATCGCCTTTTATCAAATCACGATAATCATCGAGCTTATTGAAGTCTATTAAGAATTCGTCCAACTTGGGATGTGAAATTTCACTTGGCTTGCGAACAAATATTTTTATTTCGCCATAACGATCATCAGCGAGAAGTTGTTCAAGAAGACAACTGCCGATGAGACCTGAAGAACCAAATAGTATTGCGGATTTTTTCATCTAAACAGAAATACCTCTTTGTATTGGCAGGGCTAAAGCCCAATCTTGTTTTCATTCATAACCCCAGACTAAAATCTTGGGTTATGAAGTATTTTTCACTTCTCGTTTCTCTGAGGAATTTGTCAGACTGAGTGTCCCAACAGAATTGTTGGGATGTATCGAAGGCTCAGAACAATTTCCCTTGCGGTCCACTCTTTTTACCTGTGTCTTTCGTTTTGCGAAGTTGATCAAGCGGACTTCCTCCCTCTTCTTCATTCTCAATTTCTTCAGCAGTAACTTCTGCAAAAGGATCAATCATGTCGATTTCCTTGATCTTGCCAGCGCTCAGTTTATTTCCTTTCGCTTTCATATTGCGAACCTCAATAAACGCATCAGCTTCTATTTTTTCTGGTTTCGGTTCAACACCTTTCACTTTCGCAAATTTCAAAACCACTTTTTGTCCAGGATGATTGCAGATATGTTCTATTCTCGATTCCGCGTTTTCAGTAATGAAAAGTGTCTTTTTATCTGTCAATTCAAAAGCAAAACGCTTGATAAAATAATTTTTGCTTTCACCGTCAAAATAAATGCATGTGGTAATCGCAGTTGGATCATACATTTCAATTCGGATCATGTCTTCATCAAAATGCAATGAGGTTTCAATTCCCGTCATGCGATAATGACCGGTTTGTGTGATGGAAAGAATTTTATCTTCAGGCCCATAATTACCAATGTAAGTTCCGCGACTTTCGTAATTCAAACGATGGGTATTGTCATCAAACCAAACTTTCTGTTTTTTAATCGCAACTTTTGATTTTGATTTCAAAACAATTTTACGAACCGGATAACGTGTAAGAATATTTCCTTGAGAATCGCGTCCTTTCACTGCAACTTGTGAAAGATCCATATCAAAAGTCAGTTTACGTGCGCCAGATTTTTCTGTTAACGAAACTGTAATGATTTCACTCTCTCCATTCGGACTCACAGAGAAATAATGGACTTTAGAATCCTTTGCACCACGTGTAAGCGCATATTCCTTGTCGCGTGTTACACCTGAAACATTAAAACGTTTCACCATAATATTTCCCGCGCGTCCATCACGATAAGCCATGTTGTAAACCGTCTTATCATCCCCTTTTTTGAAAATTGCCATGTGAATAATGTCTTTTCCCACATAGGTTTTCTCAGCAACTTTTGTCACCATCATCACACCATCGCCACGGAAAATAATGATTTCATCGAGATCAGAACAATCACAGATGAATTCATCTTTCTTCAATCCTGTTCCAATGAAACCTTCTTCCTTATTGGCATACAACTTCACATTATTCATCACCACTTGTCGCGCTTCAATAATTTCAAACTGACGAATTTCAGTTTTGCGCTCGCGACCAGCACCGTATTTTTTCTTGAGATCCTTGAAATATTCAATTGCGAATTCAACAAGATGTGCAAGATGATGCTTCACTTGTTCAATTTTATCCTCGAGATCTTTCATCTTCTCATCCGCCTTGATCGTATCGAAACGTGTGATACGAATCATTGGGATTTGTGTGAGGCGATGTAAATCCTCGTCGTTGATTAGACGGAAAAGTTTTTTCTTGAAAGGTTTGAAACGTTCGTGCAAATAAACATACAAGGTATCGCGATCACTGTATTTTTTGAAATCGATATACATTTCTTCCTTGATGAAAATTTTCTCAAGAGAAGAAAAATGCCATTGCTCATTCAATTCATGTAATTCAATTTCCAATTCACGCTTCAATAATTCCAAGGTTTTCGCAGTGGAAATTCGCAGCATTTCATTCACACCCACAAAACGCGGACGCTCATTCTCGATGATGCAAGCGTTGGGAGAAATGGAAACTTCGCAATCGGTGAAGGCGTAAAGTGCGTCAATGGTTTTATCTGTAGAAGTTCCCGGTTGTAAATGAATCATTACTTCCACAAACTCCGCTGTATTATCTTCAATCTTTCTGATTTTGATTTTGCCTTTGTCATTCGCGGCAATAACAGAATCAATCAAACTTCCCGTAGTTGTTCCGAATGGAATTTCAGTTACAATCAAGGTTTTGCTGTCCTTCACTTTTATTTTTGCACGAACACGGATTTTTCCTCCACGCAATCCGTCATTGTAAGCGGAAAAATCAGCGGTTCCTCCAGTGACAAAATCGGGGTACAAATCAGATTTCTTTCCACGCAATGCTGCAATGGAAGCGTCAATAAGTTCATTGAAATTATGCGGAAGTATTTTACAAGCCAATCCAACTGCAATTCCTTCCACACCTTGTGCAAGAAGCAAAGGGAATTTCATTGGTAAAGTAACCGGCTCACGATTACGACCATCATAACTCGCTTGCCAAACAGTGGTCTTCGGATTAAACACAACATCCAAAGCAAATTTCGAAAGACGTGCTTCAATGTAACGAGGAGCAGCAGCACGGTCACCGGTATAAATATTTCCCCAGTTTCCCTGCTGATCAATCAACAAATCCTTTTGACCAAGTTGTACTAAAGCATCACCAATGGAAGCATCTCCGTGTGGATGAAACTTCATGGTGTTACCAATGATATTCGCAACTTTATTGTAACGACCATCTTCCATTTCCCACATGGAATGAAGAATACGACGTTGCACGGGCTTAAGACCATCTTCGATATAAGGAACAGCGCGCTCAAGAATTACATACGATGCATATTCAAGAAACCAGGTTTCATACATTCCTGAAACCATACGTACATCAGTTCGCTCGGAATGTTGCTGATCACCGTCGCCAGTGATACCTTCCGTATTATCAAAAAGATCATTGTTCTCTTCGTCTGCCATTTTATTTGTATCGCTGAAAAATCAATTAAATCAAATTATACTGTTTCTGCAATTTCTTCTTTTACCGCAGCACCTTCAACAAGATCTTTCTCTACGCGCAAATTCGCGATGATATGATCTTGACGTTCCGGCGTATTTTTTCCCATGTAATAGGAAAGTATTTCGGGAATTTTTGCCCCAGCTCCAAGGATTACAGGCTCAAGACGAATGTCTTTTCCAATGAAATGCTTGAATTCATCAGGAGAAATTTCACCGAGACCTTTGAATCGTGTGATCTCTGGTTTCACTCCCAATTTCGCCACTGCATTTCTACGTTCCTCTTCAGAATAGCAATAAATCGTTTCTTTCTTATTGCGAACGCGGAACAATGGTGTTTGTAAAATATACAAGTGACCATTCTTCACGAGATCCGGAAAAAATTGAAGGAAAAACGTCATTAACAAAAGACGAATGTGCATACCATCAACATCAGCGTCAGTTGAAATGACAATATTATTGTAACGAAGATTTTCCAATCCATCTTCAATATCCATTGCGGCTTGAATCAAATTGAATTCCTCATTTTCATAAACGATTTTTTTTGTCAGACCATAAGCGTTCAACGGTTTTCCTTTCAAACTGAAAACCGCCTGCGATGTTACATCACGCGCTTTGGTAATTGATCCGCTTGCAGAATCACCTTCTGTGATGAAGAGTGAAGAATGCAAACGACGTTCATCTTTCATATCATTCAAATGCACGCGACAATCGCGCAATTTTCTATTGTGCAAATTCGCTTTTTTTGCACGGTCACGGGCCAATTTCTGAATTCCGGAAAGTTCTTTGCGTTCACGTTCACTTTGCAAAATCTTGCGGTGAAGCAAATCTGCAGTCTCTGGATTTTTGTGGAGATAATTATCCAATTCAACTTTCAGAAAATCATAAACAAACGTGCGCATGGAAGGACCTTTCGGACCAACATCCTGTGAACCCAATTTTGTTTTCGTTTGCGATTCAAAAACAGGCTCCAGAACTTTTACGGCAACAGCAGAAACAATTGAAGTGCGAATATCAGAAGCTTCATAATCTTTCTTGAAAAAATCACGAATAACTTTTACTACCGCTTCACGAAATGCCGCTTGGTGCGTCCCGCCTTGTGTTGTATGTTGACCATTTACAAAAGAAAAATATTCTTCAACATATTGTTGATCGCTGTGAGTAATGGCAACTTCAATATCATTACCGCGAAGATGAATGATTGGATAAACAATCGGTCCGCTCAAATTTTTATCAAGCAAATCGCGCAAACCATTTTCTGATTTGATAGAATGACCATTGTAACGAAGTGTCAATCCTGCATTGAGATAAGCATAATTCCACAACATCTTCTCCACATATTCATTGATGTAATGGTAATTGACAAAAACTTTTTCATCGGGACGGAAAGAAATAATTGTTCCATCCGCTTCATCAGAAGATTTTATGCGTTCATCTTTTGTAAGATCGCCACGTTTGAATTCAGCAATTTTGGATTTCCCTTCACGAACTGCTTGTACCTGAAACCACATGGATAAAGCATTGACCGCTTTCGTTCCAACGCCATTCAATCCAACGGATTTCTTAAAAGCTTCAGAATCATATTTCGCCCCCGTATTGATTTTCGAAACACAATCAATCACTTTTCCCAATGGAATTCCACGACCATAATCGCGCACACTAACAATTCCGTCCTTGATCGTAACGTCAATTGTTTTTCCATATCCCATTACAAATTCATCGATACAATTATCAATTGTTTCTTTGAGCAAAATGTAAATGCCATCGTCGGGAGAAGAACCATCACCTAATTTCCCGATATACATTCCGGGACGTAGACGAATATGGTCTTTCCAATCAAGCGACTTGATACTATCTTCGGTATAATTTGAGTCTTTAGCCATCTCTTTTTTAGTTAGGAGTTCGGAATTTTTAGTTCGGCGACTATTTTTTTCTCCGAACTAAACACTTCGAATTAAACACTTCCTATAACATCATTTTTATTCCTGTTAAAACCAACATTTCCAAAAGCCATCCGATTAATGCACAGAGTAAAAAAAACCCATAATTGATAAATCGTGCAGCTCCTTTTTCTTTGCCGAAAATTTTCCAGCGTTTTTTTAAAAATTTAAAGAACAATGTTCCCAGCAAATAGGGAATGATAAACCAGATGCACAGAAAAAACAAAACATATCCGACTTCAGCCATCGTTAAACGTTGAAACGGAAATGCATTACATCGCCATCAGCAACGATATATTCTTTTCCTTCAATTCTTATTTTTCCGTTATCGCGACAAGCGGCCTCGGAACCTAAAGTTGTAAAATCGTTGTAAGCAATTACTTCTGCTTTGATAAAGCCTTTCTCAAAATCGGTATGAATTACACTTGCGGCTTGCGGTGCGCTCATGCCGCGTGTGATGGTCCATGCTCGAACTTCTTTTACTCCACAAGTGAAATAAGTTTGCAAATCCAATAATTTATAAGCGGATGAAATCAATTTATTTACGCCTGGTTCTTCCAATCCGATATCAGCAAGAAATGCTTTACGGTCTTCAAAACTTTCCATTGATGCAATATCCGCTTCCATCGCAGCTGTAATCAACATCACTTCAGCTGATTCATCTTTCACAGCTTCAATCAATGCAGCAGAATGTTTGTTTCCTGATTTCACAGAAGCTTCATCCACATTGCAAACATATAGCACAGGTTTTACGGTGAGCAGATGTAAATCCTCAATGAATTTTAAATCTTCTTTTGCAATCTCCACTGTTCTCGCCGATTTCCCTTGCATCAAAGCTGCTTGAATCAATTGAAGAATGTCGTATGTTTTTTTTGCATCCTTATCTGTACCCGACTTGGCTTGTTTCTCCAATTTCTTCAAACGCAATTCTACCGCTTCCAAATCTTTGAATTGTAATTCCATATCGATAATCTCTTTATCTCGAACTGGATTTACAGAACCATCAACGTGAACTACGTTTGGATCGTCAAAACAACGAACAACATGGAGAATGGCATTGCATTCGCGAATATTTCCAAGAAATTTATTTCCAAGACCTTCACCCTTACTTGCACCTTTCACCAATCCTGCGATGTCAACAATTTCAATTGTTGTAGGAACAATCCGCTCAGGAATGACAAGTTCAGCCAGTTTATTCATACGTTCATCTGGAACAGTGATGACACCTACGTTCGGTTCAATTGTACAAAACGGAAAATTAGCCGCCTGTGCTTTTGCATTTGACAGACAATTGAACAAAGTTGATTTACCCACATTCGGAAGACCGACAATACCGCACTTTAAGGCCATAAATTGATTTTGGTTAAAATTACTGAGGGAATAAGCAAATTCCTCTCTGGGGCGCAAAAATACCATTTTCAAAATTGTGGAGAAGAAAGACTTTTTACAGAGGAAAGCGCAGTTTTCAACAGAATGCGAATGTTATTAACAGAACGAATCCCTACCTCATAAAGACTTTACTTTTGGCGCACATTCAGTTGGCGGTCAGCAGTAGGCCGTCGTAAGTGAATTTTTAATCTGATTTTTTTATCAAAAAAGCCTGCAAACTGCTGACAGCAAACTGATTTTATGGCAACAGAAAAAGAGCTTGAAAGCCTGTGTTCACAGGTTCGTCGCGATATTGTAAGGATGGTTCATGCCGTCAATTCCGGTCATCCAGGAGGGTCTTTGGGTTGCACGGAATTTCTGGTGACGCTTTATTTTGAAACCATGAAGCATAATCCGAAGGAATTCAAGATGGATGGCATCGGAGAAGATCTTTTCTTCCTTTCGAATGGTCACATTTCCCCAGTGTTTTACAGCGTTCTAGCCCGTTCTGGATATTTTCCAGTGAAAGAATTGGCCACTTTTCGAAAATTAAATACACGTTTACAGGGGCATCCAACCACACATGAAAATTTGCCGGGCGTTCGAATTGCCTCAGGATCACTTGGTCAGGGCATGTCGGTGGCAATTGGTGCGGCACTTGCAAAAAAATTAAATAAGGATGATTCCACTGTTTATTCGCTTCATGGCGATGGAGAATTGGATGAAGGACAAATTTGGGAAGCGACCATGTATGCGGCTGGAAATAAAGTTGACAATATCATTTGCACCATTGATGTGAATGGTCAACAGATTGATGGTCCTACCGATAAGGTTATGCCATTAGGTGATCTCGAAGCAAAATTCAAGGCTTTTGGATGGGATGTTCTGAAAATTGCCAATGGAAATAATGTTGCTCAAGTAACAGAAGGATTGAAAATCGCGAAACAACATACAGGAAAGGGTAAACCAGTCGTTATACTTATGAAAACGGAGATGGGTGCTGGAGTTGATTTCATGATGGGATCGCATAAATGGCATGGTGTTGCACCTAATGATGAACAACTGGCACAGGCTTTGAAACAGCTTCCGGAAACGAGTGGTGATTATTAGCCTATGAAAAAGTTGAACTCTATTTCCCGCATTTGGATTTTTCTTCTTGCAGGAATTCTTTTTTGCTCATCCGGATTAAAAGCACAAAACCGTGCATACAATCCTCCTTTAACCAGAATTCTTTTTGTTTTCGATGCTTCGTTCAGTATGTATGGAACATGGCAATCGGGAATGAAAATGGATATTGCAAAAAGACTTTTTACAAGTTTTCTCGACAGTCTTAAAGGTGTTGGAAATCTTGAAATCGGTTTGCGCTGTTTTGGTCATCAACATAATTTGCAACCAACCCGCGATTGTCAGGATACAAAACTGGAAGTTCCAATTGCAAGACCATCCATTGCTGTGCCTGCCATGCGCGCATTTATTTCTCAAATCACTCCCAAAGGAACAACTCCTATTGCCTACACACTGGAAAAGTGCGCAGATGATTTTCCTGTTGATGGAAAAAATGCACGCAACATCATCATTCTCATTACGGACGGTTTTGAAGAATGTGATGGCGATCCTTGTGCTGTTTCTTTAGCCTTGCAACAAAAAGGAATTGTACTGAAACCTTTCGTCATTGGAATTGGAACGGTTGATTACTCTTCCCTGAATTGCATCGGGAAAGTCTACAATGTTGCTGAAGAAAGTACGTTCAACAACATTCTCAACATCGTTGTTTCACAGGCAATGAATAGCACCACTGCACAAGTAAATCTTCTTGACATTGCAGGAAAGCCAAATGAAACGGATGTTGCAATGACTTTTTATGATCAGACAACTGGTGTTGTTCGTTACAATTATATGCACACCATGAATGACCGCGGCATACCAGATACAATTATTCTTGATCCCTTAAGTACGTATCGATTGGTTGTGCACAGCATTCCTGAAGTGATAAAAGAAAACATTGTCATAACTCCTGGCAAACACAACATCATAGCAGTTGATGCACCACAAGGTTTTATGAATCTGCAGGTGGCGGGAATAAATAATTATGCCCGTTTACAATGCATCGTTCGAAAAGCGGGAACAATGCAAACGGTAAACATTCAGGATTTCGGAAGACCCGAAAAATATATTGTTGGAAAATACGATATAGAAATTCTCACACTTCCCAGAATCTATATGAACAATGTGGATATTGGTCAGAGTAAAACAACATTGATACAAATTCCTCAAGCGGGTGTTGTAAGTATTTTCAAACCGGCGGAAGGATCAGGACAAATTCTATTGGAGGAAAAAAACAAACTCACTTGGGTTACCAATTTAAATTCAAGTCAACTAAATGAAAACATTGTGCTGCAACCTGGAAATTACCGCATCATTTATCGATCAAAAAGTGCGCATGAAACTATTTATACCATAGAAAGAAAATTCAAAATCGAACCAGGTGGACAAGTAACGGTTAAATTATATTAATGTGGTCTGTGCTTTGTGCACTGTACTCTGTAAATAAAAAACATAGCGCAGTGGACCGAGCACAAAGCACAGATTTCAAAAATTAGAAATAAGTCATGGAAAAAAAATACAACCCTACAGAAAAAAAAGACACTCGTTCCGGATTCGGTGCGGGACTTTCTGAACTTGGAAAAAAGAATCCAAATGTCGTTGCACTTTGTGCGGATCTAACAGGCTCATTGAAAATGGATGCATTTCAGAAAGATCATCCTGAACGTTTTTTTCAGGTTGGAATTGCTGAAGCGAACATGATTGGTATCGCTGCAGGAATGACTGTCGGAGGAAAAATTCCTTTCACTGGAACCTTTGCAAATTTTTCTACGGGTCGTGTTTACGATCAGATTCGTCAAGCCGTTGCTTATTCTGGAAAAAATGTAAAAATCTGCGCATCACATGCAGGACTTACACTTGGAGAAGATGGAGCAACACATCAAATTCTGGAAGATTTGGGATTGATGAAAATGCTTCCTGGAATGGTGGTTATTAATCCATGCGATTACAATCAGACCAAAGCCGCAACAATTGCAATTGCTGAATATGTAGGGCCAGTTTATTTGAGATTTGGTCGTCCTTCCGTTCCCAATTTCACAGCCGCCGATCAGAAATTTGAAATAGGAAAAGCGGTAACACTTTATGAAGGAACCGATGTTTCCATTTTCGCAACAGGTCATTTGGTATGGAAAGCATTGGAAGCATGGGAAATTCTGCAAAAACAAGGCATTTCAGCTGAAATAATTAATATTCATACCATTAAACCTTTGGACGAAAAAGCCGTCATAGATTCAGTTAAGAAAACCCGGTGCGCTGTTTCTGCGGAAGAGCACAATAAATTTGGAGGACTTGGCGAAAGCATTTCTCATGTTTTAACCAGCGAAATTCCTTCACCGCTAGAAATGGTTGCCGTTAACGATAGCTTTGGTGAAAGTGGAACACCCGATCAACTCATGACAAAATACGGGCTCGACACCATTGATATTGTGAATGCTGCCCTTCGTGCGATTGCACGAAAAAAATAGGAAGAAATTAATTTCTAACTTAAAGGCTGCATCGGGAAACTGGTGTAGCTTTTTTTATGATGGAAGAAATATCTGATAAAGAATTAATTGACTTGTTTCGGGAAGAACGAACCAGACAAAATGCATTCCGCAAAATTGTGGAACGTTATCAGAAGCGTTTGTACTGGCATATCAGAAGAATGCTGATTGATCATGATGACACGGATGATGTGTTGCAGAATGTTTTCATCAAATCATGGAAAGGCTTGGACAATTTCAAGGAAGATTCCCAACTCTATACTTGGTTGTATCGTATTGCAACCAATGAAACATTGAGCTTCATCCGTCAAAGAAAAGCGGATCGATTTGTGCGTTTTGGCGATGTGGAACAAAGCATTGAAAGTCAATTGTCAGATGACAATTTCTTCAGCGGAGATGCGATTCAGAAAAAATTACAAATCGCAATTGCTCAATTGCCAGAGAAACAAAGATTGGTTTTCACCATGAAATATTTTGAAGACATGAAATATGATGATATGTCTGCTGTTTTGGAAACATCAGTAGGCGCATTGAAAGCTTCTTATCATCATGCCGTAAAAAAAATAGAAGCATTTATTAAAGCTACAGATGATTTGACACATTGAATCGATACGATTCGCTGGAAAAAATCAAAACAAAAAAAACAAAATTCAAAACTCAAAATTTAGAACCAATACAATGATCGAGTACAACGACATAAACCTTCCTGCTGATTTCGATGATTTGTCGAAGCATGCACCTTTGCTGGATAAACTCCGCGCGAAGGGTGATGGACTTGTTGTACCAGAAAATTATTTTTCAGAACAAGAGGAATTGTCACTTGCCACCTATCACTTGTCACTAGTCACAAAAAATGAAGCCGGATTTATTATTCCTGAAAATTATTTTTCGGAATTGGCTGAACGAATAATTTCAATCGTCAATCTTTCAGCATTAAATAATAACTTGAACGCTGACGACCTCCAATCGCAGTCCGACAACTGCTTTACAGTTCCAGATGGTTATTTTGAAAAATTGACAGAGGAAATTCTTGCTGTTGCAAATCTGTCTTCCATCAAGAATACTGAATCCTTCGAAATTCCTGAAGGTTATTTCAATGAATTCGACAATGAACTCCATACAACCATTGCACTCGATAATCTCAAGCAAGATGAAGGATTCAAGGTTCCAAATTCCTATTTCGAAAATTTAAGTACAAAAATAATTTCTCGTGTAGCCACTGATGAATTGAATCAAGGTTTTGACAAGGATGTTCCATCGGGATACTTTGATACACTTGCAGATCGGATTTCAACACGAATAAAAGAGGAAGAGAAAACAGAGAATGTTGCTCCGGAACTAATTGTTGAGAGAGGAAGAATCATTGTTTTTGCAGAAATAGTGAAACGTTATGCGCGTCCAGTTTCAATTGCTGCTTCCGTTACTTTATTAATCAGTGCAAGCATTTGGTTTTTTATTCAAAATGAAAATCACAAAACAAAAACAGAATTCGTAAACAACAGTAAGCAAAAACAAAATATTTCTCCTGTCATTGCCCCTATTCAAAAACAGGATTCAGTTATTGCTCCGAAGGAAAATGTTGTTGCCGTTGAAAAACCAAACAAACATAATTCCAATCTCAAGTTAAACCATCCACAAGATCATATCGTCAAACAGGTAGATAAAAAAGATGTTATGTCACAATTGGATTTGTTGGATGAAAGTGTTGTGGCTGATTTTATCAGTGATAAAAACCCTGACCTGAAAAACATTCCGCAGGAAGAATATTTAAACGATCCCATGCTGAATTACATCCTAGACAACAATGCAGACGCTTCCGACATCAATAAATAGCCCGAATTGAAATGAATAAAATTCTACTCATCATAAGTTTCATCTTCGCTTTCCTTGCGAATGGAGTTTCCGCTCAAGCGGGACATCCTCCAAAAGGGAAAGCAGATACAACCAAAAATTCGCTTGGGGCAGAACGTGTGCAGGCACTCAAGGTTGCATTCATTACCAAGCAACTCAACCTGACTTCCGACGAAGCGGAAAAATTCTGGCCCATTTACAATGATTACCAAGACAAACGGGATGCTGTTCGTAAACAATTACAAAGAGATTATAGAAAAGTTCGCGAACAAGCTGATCAACTTTCTGCTGATGAATTGCAAAAACTCGCTGATGAAGAAGTTGCATTGAAAGTTCAGGATGCCGCTTTGGTTTCAGAAATGAATTCGAAATTGAAAAATATTTTGCCTCCAAAAAAATTGGCGCAACTTTACGTCGCCGAGGAGGATTTCAAAAAAGAATTGATCCGCATTCTCACCGAGGATAATACTAACCCCAAATAATGATGCGAAGCGCAAAACATTTTCTATTGCTATTGAGCTGGCTGATTATTTTTCTGCCGGCATCCGTGCTTCATGCGGGTGTGAATGATTCATTGAATCAAAAACAGTTTTTTTCTGCCGCACAACAGCGGGAAGTCAGGAATTATATTCGGCCCTGTTTATATATGAACCTCTATGCAACAGGAAGTCGACCAATGAAAAGCATGAATTCCATTCCAAGTCAAATGCTCACATCGCGACTTGGAAATTATAAATTCATCACCTCCAACATTGGATTTTATTGTCCGCTTTACACGCACACTTCCATTGACAAAAACGACAGTTCAAATTTGAACACGTTTCATCTTTTAATGACGATGAACGGATTATTGGATCAACCCCGTTTTTCAGGATTGGACCAACAACACAAACTTTATAAAATCGGAATGGGCCTGCGTGCAATTTATGGATTCGGCTCAAAATTCATTTTGTTTGTCGATGCTTCTCCTTATGTAGTTGGTGACAAATACGACAAACAACAAACACAACAATTCAAATTTGCGAGCGCTGCCGTTTTCAATTGGATGATCAACCCAAGTTTCAGCGTGCGCGGTGGAATTACAAAAACATTTCTTTTCGGCAATCGAAATTACCTTCCGATGTTGGGATTCCGTATTGGTAAATTGGACAGCAAATTTTATTTCAACATCCAATTTCCAAGGGTCATTTCATTCAACTTTCAGCCAACACCGAAATTTTCGTTTAGCATTTACAGTAAATCATACGGAGGATTATACAACATCAGCAATGGCGACAGTCTGTATCCATTCGGTGATAAAATAATTCAATTCGGTCAAACCGGACTTTCAAATGGTGTACGATTCGATTTCCGTCCGAGTCCTAATTTCAGTTTTTTTGTGGCAGGAGGATTTGCCGTTCGTGAACACGTTTGGCTGTATTCACATTCTTTCAATCAACAGAATCACGCAAGACCCATCGCGAATTTTTTTGATGGGCAACCTGCTCCTTCCCTATTTGTGAATTTTGGAATTGCCTGTCGTTTCGGAAGTGCAAAAAAATCAAGTGGAAATTATTTGATGTACGACATCATGGATCTCAACAACACAATGGATCCTGGCGATAATAATTCCGGTCCTGGCAATGGTGATATTCGAAAAGCATCGAAAGAAGAAGAAATGAAAAAAGTTCAATACAAAGATGTGGTTGATTTGATTGACGATACTGATTTGTATTAAATAGAAAATTCTACTGCCTCTCCAAAGGTTTCTAATTTTACCTGCCGTCCTTTTCATTTGTAATCTGAAATCATAAGGGCGTGCCCCCAATCCCAACAATGCTGTTGGGATTGGGGTCGGGCTATCCACTGCAAGTCCTCAGCCGCAGTGTCGGGTTTGAAAACCCAACACCACGTCTTCCGGGCTTTTCGTTACTATCCCTCACGCGAGATCAAACTAATAAATCAAATTATTTTCTTCGCTTCAAGAATTGATTTTCGAAGTTCACTATCAGAATAAGTCAATAAATTAAAATTGCTATTCACAATTGCCGTTCCCATATTCAGTTCAAAAACTTTTCCAAGAGCATTTTTCTTTTCCATTAGCGGAAACAATTCAAAAATAAAATTAGCCTTCATCATTTCCGCTCCCAAAACCGCAGCAGCAATAGCACGAATAGGAAACAAACAGGAGATTTTACCTTCCACCACCCTATCATACTTTAAGAAAGAATCCCGAATCAAACTTTCTAACGTTGCTACTTTCCAACTTTCCAACTGCATCCATTCTACAAAAACTGTGGGAACATTTTTACGCTTGATAAACAAAACCAATTTCTCCAATGAACTTCCCAGTTGTCTTCCGGAATCAGTAATGGAATAAATTTTTCCCTCAATGGAAATCAACAGGTGCGGTGGAATGTTCGTTGCATTAAATAGTATCACGAAAACTCCTTTCGACAAATCTTGATTTTCAGCAGAACGTATATTCTCTAAAGTGAAATTTTTCACAACGCTTTTTTAGACAATACTATTAATGAAAACTGAATCCGAATTATTTCTTTTCAAAAATCGAAATTATTTTTTTTCGACCAACATCAAACTTCAATTTCTCCCTTGAAAACAGAATTCGCTGGGCCTTCCAACCACACATTTGAAAAACCATTTTCTTCACGCTTATAATGAACGGAAAGATTCCCTCCGAGCGTGCTCACCAAACATTTTTCAGGTGATGTTGCAATGCCTTTTATCGCAGCTGCAAGCGCGCAGGCTGTTACGCCAGTTCCGCAGGACAATGTTTCATTCTCCACTCCACGTTCGTACGTGCGAACAAAAATCCCATCCTTTTCCTTCTCTACAAAATTTACATTCGTTCCTTCTTTTTTGAATCGATCACTGTTACGGATATTTTTTCCTTCAGTAAAAACATCAAGTTCATGCACATGAGCACTAAATGTTACATAATGTGGAGAACCTGTATTCAAGTAGAAAAAATCGTTTCCATTCTCAATTTCGTTCACATCATTCATTTTCAACTTCACTGTTTCTTGCGTAATGATTGCAGTATGCTTTCCATCAATGGCCAAGAAACTCACTTCGTTTTTTTTCACAGCACCAATATCAAGTGCAAAGCGAGAAATGCATCTTCCACCATTGCCACACATAGAACTCGGATTTCCATCGGAATTGAAATAGACCATTTCAAAATCGTATCCCTCTATATTGCGCAACAACATCAAGCCATCCGCACCTATTCCAAATTTTCGGTTGCACAAACGAGCAATTAGTTTTGAATTGTTCTTATCGAAGGAATTTTCTCTGTCGTCAAACAGGATGAAATCGTTGCCGGTGCCTTCGTATTTATAAAAGGTCCGTTTCATTTGATTTTAGAAAGCAAAGATTCGTCGGTAACGCGCTCTAATTGGTGAAATTCGGTTGTTGGCTCAACCCTAAAAACACCAGTGAGACATTTTAGAAATGTCTCATTTTCCATTTTGAAAACGGAAACCAAATCCTGATCGCCAAAACCGAATAAAACCAGTTTATTTCGGCTGAATTTATATCCATGATAATTTAAAGGTGATTTCCAGAACTCAACATCGACCGTACTGGGGTTTTCTTTAATTGCGGTTGAGTCACCCGATTTTTTGTTGGCAATAATTTGTGCAGAATACGTTTTCTCAGCCAGCATCTCATCCTTTCGAACTACGAAGGTTGTTCCATTTTCATTGGTATTTCCTCTCGACACAACGCTTGTTGAAGTGTCAAGGTCCATAGAGGAAGAACTTTTTGTAGTAGAATCGCTTCGATAAGAAACTGAATTTTCCTTTTTATTTTTTTTAACAACAGGCTTTTCAGTTTCAGTTTTTGTATCGACTGTAACCAAATCATTCTGATCTTTTTTTTCTGTCAATGATTTATAAAATGACAGCTCCCTCACGTATTGATCAAGTTTCAAGACAAAAAAACCTCCGCCCAAAACAAGACCAAACAAAAGTCCAAGGAAAAACACCTGAAGTTTATCTCTAAAATAACTGAACCGTGACCGGACTTTCATGCCGCGAAGTTAGGGAAAATGAGGAGGAAATGATGTGTAAATGATGTTCAAATAAGCAGATTTCAAATGGCAGATTCACAGTAGGGTTTGGGTTTTAGAAATTCGTGGCAATAGTTGTGTTTTCTTGTCTCCGTAATCTCCTCTTCTTGCGTGAGGGATAGTAGAGGAAAGCCCGGAAGCCGTGGTGTTGGGTTTTCAAACCCGACACTGCGGCTGAGGACTTGGAACGGATAGCCCGACCCGACGCAGGAGGGGCACGCCATAATTGAAAAGAAGCGGTAGCCTTGACTGTAGCGGTTTCGAAATAAAAATTAACCGTCAAGAAAGTGGAAATGGTCGTCAGCGGGCTTTGTGAAGAAAAACAATTTAAAATGAAATTACTTTGCCAAATCGTAACCAAGACTCAGGTCTTCTACCAATTTCACCACAAATTCGAGTTGTTCTTCTCTAGTCAAATCCGTGTTGTCCAAAACGATTGCATCATCGGCTTTGATCAATGGATTTTCCTTGCGGTGTGTGTCTTCATGATCGCGTGAAATCAAATTTTCACGAACTTCCTCAAAAGTAATTTTCACACCTTTCGCAGCAAGTTCATCATACCGTCGGTGTGTTCGAATATCCGGATCTGCTGTCATGAAAATTTTCAATTCGGCATCGGGAAAAACATTTGTTCCAATATCCCTTCCATCCATTACCACCGCCTTATTTTTTCCCATCTCACGTTGTAATGCAACCAGGTGCACACGCACCTCATGGATTTTCGAAACAGGACTCACGCTTGAAGAAACATTCATGCTCCGAATTTCCTTTTCAACATTTATTCCATTAAGAAAAGTTTCAGAAGATTTTGTATTAGGATTGAATTTAAAAGTGAGATGAATATCCTTCAATGCCAAAACAATTTCATGCTCATCAAAAGCATGATCTTTTATCAAGCCATGGTCAATGCAATAAAGCGTCACCGCTCTATACATTGCACCAGTATCCACGTAACTATAATGCAGTTTTGCAGCCAAACTTTTTGCAATCGTGCTTTTTCCGCACGATGAATATCCGTCAATGGCAATGGTAATTGGTTTCATAGCTGAATTCTATTTCAAAACTACTGAATAATCACGGGGAATAATTCAAAGTTTCAAAAATTCAAACATTATGGAATTCAAAAATTATGTTACGAATTTTTGAATCCTTGAAATTTCGAATCCTTACTGTCGTACTTTTGCCTTATGAACCAACCACCGATTGCACTTGTAAAACTCAATAGTGAAGAGAAAGATCAAATTGCCGTTTTGTCGCATAAAAATTTGGTGAAAGGAATTACCATGTACCTGATTCCGTTTGTTCTTTTTGGATTTCTGGTTGCCTATGAAAATCTTTATTATGAAAAGTTTGGATTACAGGAACATCAATCGTTAAGAGAATGGCTTAATGTGATTCTGGTTTTCCTAACCATTCTTCCTGCGCGCTTATTTGTAAATGTTTTGTTGAACCACAAGAAATGTTCCAACGCTTGGCAGAAAAAAGTTATTCGCGGAAAAATCACACAGATAGATGGGAAAATCATTACCTGTGTAAATCAGAAAATAAGACTCACTGCAGAACAAATCGTTAAAGTGAAAGTGAACGATGAAGTAATTGTTTCAGCCGTTCCATTTGGAAACATTATTCTTTCAGTAGAAGTTGTTACTAACGAGCAGTAATTGGTAATTGCTAATCTGAAATCTGCACATCTGAAATCATTTTCTTCCACCATACATCCACGGTTCAATTCCGTATTTGTCTCGGTCGGAAATTGCTTGTTCCAATTCCTTGATCAGGTTTTTTCGCATCACAATTAATTCGGAAACAAGAGCCGTTTGTTTGTAAAAGAGCGACATCATTACCCAGCGTTTGTTGATGTAACGCAATTTGCAGAAATAATACCATGCAAATAATCCTAAAACAGGCCACGTTATAAAATAACACAACCATTCCAAACCTGGGTGAATGGATAAGGCGTGATGATGGATAAATTTCCAAGAAAGAATTCCAAGAATGATATACCAGATCAGGAACAAAAACATTCCTGCAGCAACACCGATGGCACCGCGATATTCCTTTTGCTTAACCAATTTCTTTGAAAGCACCGATGCCAATAAAAAACAGAGGTAATTGTGTACAATCCCATAAATAAAAAATGGAAAGCCCACAACAATAAATAAAAGTTCCTTCATATTTTTCATCCATCGCGATTCGGTTTCCCCAACATTAATTACGGTATCGCTCAAACCGAGTTCTACTATTTTCTGGAAATAGCTTCTGATTTCCAGTGCCATTCGTTCCACTCTTTTCGGTTCTCGTTCCTTGAAAAAATTAACTGTAAGAACAATTCGTTTCGACAATTCAAAGGCCGCTTGCTTATCACTTTCCTCGATACCTTGCTCCTTTAATAAATCCTGTTTGTATAAACGTTCAATATCCGATACCAAACGATCTGTTTCTTCATCGCTGGTGTGAATCATTTGTTCTTCCAGTCGTTTTCGAATTTCTTCTGTCAATTCTTCTGCAGCGGCAAACCCTTCTGATTTGAATTTGTCGTAATAATCAGAAACATTGATTGGTTCGCTGTAACTGATGTAAACATCTTTTCTGAAACTATGCGGATTTTCATAATTCAACCCAATACATTGAATTTTCACACCAAGATCTTTTCCACATTTTTCTTCAGCACCCAAAGCAATTCTAGCCGCACCCGTTTTCACAGGACGCAATTTCCTTTCTGTAATGCTGATTCCTTCAGGAAAAATCAAAATGGTTCCATTATTTCCAAGATGCTCAAAACAACGAATAAATGTTTCCTCATTCTTATGCATCTGCGTCGGATCATCAGCTTGACGATAAACGGGAATGATATTTAATTTCGGTAGAAACCATTTTGCAAATGCCCCTTTAAAAACCGATCCCTTCGCAAGAAAAAATATTTTGCGATTAACAATCGATGCAATGACAACAGGGTCAAGAAATGCTCCAGGGTGATTAGCGCAAATAATCAACGGTCCTTCATTTGGAATTAATTCGGGACGATGTTTGTGCGTATTTCGAAAAAACACATTGATGGTAATCCGAAATAGGAATTTTAAAATACCGTACAGCATGGGTCTAAATTAGTTATTAGTTTGCAGTGGAGAGTTTGGAGTATTTTTCATGAACCTCGGATAAAAGTAGAATGCTCAACGCAATCCCAATAATTGGCTTTCGCATCACATTGAATGAGAATTGCATTTTTTTCTGATTTTGAATTTTCAAAGGAAACTCAAATAGATTTTTGCGTTTTGTGCAAAACAAAATCGATTAAAAGGAATTACTGCATAATTATTTCTTCATTCAGAAAGGAGACCACGTGGAATTCGAAACTATAGAACTGAAAACAGGTGCAGTTGTAAACAAGCTTTCCTAAAATCTATTTAATAAAACTATGTAATTTGTTAATTATTTATTAATGCTTGACAAGCTTTAAATCCCTAATTTTAGGGTGTTGAAGTGAATATCCTAAAGGGTTCATAAACAAGGCCCTTAACCACTTCAAGCTATTACTAATTTCCGATTCTGGGTAAATTCCATTGAATGGATAACAAGCTTGAAGTGATTACAAATAAAATCAGTTTCAAAAAAGGCATTCCTGTTTTCGGGACGCGTGCTTTTACACAATTGTTTTTACCATTTCTACTTTCCACTTTCGCTTTCTTTGGTCATGTCAATGTGTTGCAGGCGCAGTGTATTACAGTTTATCCTTATAATGAAGGATTTGAAACCGTACCAGCCTGGACACCAGGAGGAACAAATTCCGATTGGGCTTGGGGCACACCTAATCACCCAACCATCAATACTGCTGGTGGTGGAACAAAATCTTGGATGGTTGGCGGGCTTTCAGGATCGTTTTACAATTATTCGGAACTGTCAACTTTACAGAGTCCATGTTTCAATTTTTCTGGGCTCACCTACCCATGGATTTCATTCAAGATTTTTTGGGAAGATGAGTGGCATTATGATGGAATGGTTTTGCAATCTTCTATTAACGGCGGTGTGACATGGCAAAATGTTGGTGCGTATAATGACCCGGTTGATTGCATGAATGCAAATTGGTACAATTACAATAACATCACATGGCTCACATCTATTCCTGTTAAACATGGTTGGACTGGACGAATTGGACCAACAGTTGCATCCTGTCAAGGAGGAAATGGAAGTGGTGGTTGGGTAACAGCAAAGCATTGTTTAACAGGATTGGCAGGACAAGCCAATGTAATTTTCCGTTTCCTATTTGGTGCAGGAACAACTTGCAATAGTTATGATGGAATTGCAATCGATGATATATTAATTCAAAACGCACCACCAGAAGTTCCAACCATCAGTTATGTTTGCGCTACAGGGAATTCTGTAAACTTTACTGGAGCTTCCAATCCGTGTCCAGTTTCCTTTACATGGAATTTTGGTGATCCTGTTTCTGGCCCATCCAATACATCTACTACACAAAATCCATCTCACACTTTTTCAGCACCTGGTACCTATACGGTGTCTTTAAATACAACCGGCGTATGCAACCCTTCTGGTGCAACGACTGTTACGCTATCAATTCTCGGCGCAACCACATCAGTCACTAATATTTCTTGCAACAGTTTGACAAATGGATCAGCAAGCGTAGTGCCTACAGGAGGATCAGGACCATTTACTTATTTGTGGTCACCAACAGGTGGAAATGCCGCAACAGCATCGAATCTTTCTATTGGAAATTATACCGTGACGGTGACAGCAGCCAATTCTTGTCCAACTACAGCATCGGTTAATATTACACAACCAACAGCTCTTGTGGCAACAAATTCGCAATTGAATGTAATTTGTAATGGAGGAAATTCAGGAACAGGAACGGTAAATATTTCTGGAGGCACCGGACCCTATACTTATTTATGGTCGCCAACGGGAGGAAATGCTTCAACTGCTACAGGTTTATCTGCAGGCAATTACACATGTACGAGTACAGATGCGAATGGTTGTCAAATAACACAATCGTTTACCATAACACAATCAACGGCTCTCAATTCAACAACTTCCATTTTCCCAACAACATGTGGAAATGCCAATGGTGCGGCCACAGTAAATGTTCTTGGTGGTCAAGGGCCATATTCTTATTCATGGGCTCCAACAGGTGGTAATGCAGCAAGCGCAAACAACTTGACTGCGGGAACATACACCTGTACAATTACGGATGCAAATAATTGTACGAGAACACAAATCATTTCCATTCCAAATTCAAGCGGAGTTTCATTGGCTGTTTCCGCTACTTCCAACATTTTATGTTTCGGACAAGCAACTGGTTCTGCACAAGTTCTTGCATCAGGTACAAATGCTCCTTTTACCTATTTGTGGTCGAATGGAAATACAAGTACAAATGCAACTGGACTTACAGCGGGAACATTTATTGTTACAGTAACAGACATAAACAATTGCATAGACACCGTTCACATCACTATATCACAAGCTCCAGCTTTGAATATTAATGCGAGTTGTTCTGATAATTCAGTGTGCACTGGTCAATCTGTTTCATTGAATGCAAATCCATCAGGAGGTGTGCCGAATTATACCATCATGTGGACTCCAGGAAATTTAATTGGTGCATCGCAAACTATTACTCCTACAACTTCTGGAATTTATACCGTTTATATTACGGATCAAAATTCTTGTATTGACAGTTCAACTATTTCAGTGAGTGTCAATCCAATTCCAGTATCAAATTTTGCCAATGACATTTCAAGTGGCTGTGCACCAGTTTGCGTTCAATTTTCAGATCTTTCAACAATTACTTCGCCTGGAAATGTCAGTTCTTGGTCATGGGAATTCGGAGACGGAAATTTTTCCACTTCTCAAAATCCTTTGCATTGTTATGATATTCCAGGGAATTATTCTGTAAGTCTGCAAATAATTTCGGACAGTGGATGTATCGCATCATACGTTATCAATAATTTGATTCAGGTTTTTGCAAATGCCGATGCACAATTTTCCTTTTCGCCAACTGTTCCAACAGTTTCAGATCCAACAGTGAATTTTATTGATCAATCGACGAATGCTTCAACTTGGAATTGGTCGTTCGGAGATCAATTAAATTCTACTTCCATTTTGCAGAATCCCACTTTTAATTATTTGGATGCTACTTGCTTCCCTGTTATTTTGACAGTTACAAGTCCTGATGGTTGTGTTGATACAACTTCTCATGAAATTTGCATTTTACCTGAAGTTGATTTTTATGTTCCAAACGCATTCACACCAAATTCAAATGGGAATAACGATGTGTTTTTTCCCGTTGGGCAAGGACTAGATTGGAGTTCGTTTCATATGATGATCTTCGATCGATGGGGAAATCTCATTTATGAAACAAAGGATATTACAAAAGGTTGGGATGGAAGAGCTAATGGTGGCAAAAATATAGCACAAGCTGATGTGTATGTGTGGAGTATTGAAGTGACGGATATAAAAGGTAATACACGCAATCTGATCGGTCACGTTTCGCTGATAAGATAATCTCCAGAAATTATTTTTTGTAAAATTAAAAAGGAACCAAATTGATTCTCCGTTAATTCGTTTATCGCATAACTGTTACATGCGTAATCTTATGAACTTGTTGTTCGCCTGTGCAAGATGTGGTGTAATCCGTCACACATACATAAACATCATTCTGAACTTTTTGTCCTTTATAAAATCCGTCCCACCCATCATTGATATTTGAACTTTCAAAAATCAATTCACCCCAACGATCAAAAATTTGCATATGAAATAAAATGATGTCCGTTCCTTCTGCATAGAACACATCATTTAATGCATCTCTATTGGGCGTAAAACAATTCGGAACATACAATACAGGAGAACCCATTCCTCCATCTACAATAATGGTATCAGTCAAAATACATTGACCGAAGAGAACATTAACAACATATATTCCCGGTTCCGAAACAGTAATGATTTGCGTGCTGTCACCAGTAGACCAATGATAATGGGCGCCATCTAGCGTTCCTGCGTTGAGTTCCAAAGACAAAAAATCGCAAAGATTTTTATCTGGTCCAAGATTTTCTCCTGCAAGTGTGCGCACATGAATGGAGTCGGTAGCAGTACAAGAACCTTCTGAAACAATGACGGAAAAAGTAGCATTACCAGAAGCTGTTATTGTTTGTGTTAACGCACCTGTACTCCACAAATAATTCGCTCCAGGATTTCCAGCATCCAGAATAAACGATTGTCCCGGACACAAAGTTGTATCATTAGACAAATTCACAATTGGTGTTGGAACAAAATTTACAACAATAGTATCCGATAGTGAACAAATTCCAACTGCAGATGAAACATAATAAGTTCCGGAAATATTTACAGAAATAGTTTGTGTTATTGCACCCGTATTCCACAAATAAGTCGAGCCTGGATTTCCTGCATTCAAGATCAAAGGATTTCCCTGGCAAAGCGTTGTGTCATTTCCAAGATTTGGTGTGGCAAGAGTTTGTATCGATATTGTATCTCGATCATTACAAGAATTATTTCCAACCGTCACCCAATAATTTCCTGGGCTGCTAACATTTATGGTTTGGGATGTAGCACCTGTGCTCCACAAATAATTCATTCCAGGATTTCCGGCATCCAGCAAAATATTTAGTGCACCACAAATAGTTGTATCATTTCCAATATTTACAATTGGTGGGGCAACAACAACAATATAAACATGTGTTGAATCAGAAGTTTTGCAACTCAAGGAATCTATTGCAATCAGCGTTACCGTAAATGATCCTACGGTGTTATAAGTATGCGATGGGATTTCGTTTGTGTCAATCGGACTTCCATCACCGAAATTCCAAATAAAATTTACTGCACCGACAGAAGTGTTTGTGAAATTCATTGTAGACCCAAGACAAATTGTGTCTGAAGGTGCTGCTGCTGCAATCGCACTCAAGTTCACCAATTCAAAATCCATTTTGATTACCGCAATGTTGCAATTGGAACTATTATTGGTTTGCGACCATGCTCCTGCTGTTGTTGGAAAACTATTTGATCCACCACAACCAGCACAAACAGCTTGGTAAATAATTCCTTGTTTATCAAAACGACTTGTGCCTCCATCAACATGCTCATCCGATCCTAAGCCTCCACCAAAATAACTTGCATACCAAAGTGAGAGTGCATTTTTCTTCAATACGAAAAAATAAAAATCACATCCATCAGTTGTTGACTGAAACGCATTGGGTGTAACAGCTAAACCATTTGTAGAACCTGTATTTCCATAGGGAATACAAGGTCCACCCCAACCAGAAGTGTACACGTTTTCGCACGTATCAACCATAAATGCCGCAGGAGAAATATTTGGACTAAATCCACCAGATCCAAATACTGTTGAATAAACTGTTGCACTTAATGTCGGATCAATTTTGTGAATGAATTGACCACTGTTTGGATTTGAATAAACGCCTCCTGTTACAGGATATGCACCTGCTGTTTGACCATACAGATAAACATTAGAATTTCCATCCAGTTGAATAAAATAGGATTGATCATAAGCATTCGTCCCAATAAATGATGATTGCAACATAGCTGTACCACTTGGATCAAAATGCGAAACAAAACCATCTGAAATTCCACCTTGAAAACTTGTATGAAGCGTTCCTGGTGTAGTGGGGAAATTACTGCTGCTTGTTCCACCAGTAACATAGAGTGAATTATTTGTACTCAATGCAATAGAGTAACAAGCATCATCTGCTGAGCCACCCAAAAATGTGCTGAATGTAAGTGCGGTTAATGCAGAATTAAATTTAAAAAAACAGCCGTCTTGCAAACCGCCACCAAATGCAGTTTGAAATGCTCCTCCTGTAGTGGGAAAGTTATTTGATTGCGTAGATGAAGCAATAAAACAATTTCCAGCCAAGTCAGTTTCAATATCGCTTCTTCCATCATCACCATAATTATATTTCAAGGAACTCCATGTATAAAAATTTGCATCAATATTCACACCATCATCGCCTGTTCCTCCAATGAAAGTTGAACCAATGAGAGCCGTTCCTGTAGGATTGAACTTTGTAACAATAATATCCGCGCCACCATTGAAAGTCACATCATATGCACCTGTTGTAACAGGGAAATCGAAAGAGTAAGTTCTGCCGACAACAACAAGATCATTATTGTTGTCAACGTTAATACTTTGCGGCTGTTCATTATCGCTTCCACCTAGATAGGTTGAATACAATAGTGCTGAACCAGTGGGATTGTATTTTGTAATTGATATATCAAAAGCGTAAAAGTTTCCACCTGTTCCGCCTCCACCAAAGGTTGTTTGAAATGCACCGATCGTAGTTGGATATCCAAATGAATTTGCAATTCCTCCTGCATAAATATTGCCTTGCGCATCATATGCAGCAGTATAACCCCAATTATCCGCTGTTGATCCGCTGAAAGTTGACACTATTAATGTTGGATCAATAATTAATTTTTCAGATTCATCATATCCATTCGGAAAAACAAAAGAGACAAGAGTCCCTTCTAATTTGAAATTACATTTTACTTCCTTTTCATTTCCATCAATAAGTTGATAGGCGTAAGGCTTTTGTTCAGTCACATTTCCCTGACTTGTTTCAATTTCCAGATTGCCATTTTTAATAAATAATTTATCGGCACCTGCGTAATTTATTTTTATGGAAGAAGCATCTCCTCCTTCATTAACAACATAATCATATTCCAAATTATTTTCAATGTTGTAAACATGCATGTCAATAAAAGGATAGAGCTCCGAATAATTAATTTGGTTGAACAATTTCACTTCGGAAGCCCATTTGTTTTCATCCTTTCCAATAAAATAATTTTTATACCACGAAACAGGATTCAAAGCCGTAACATCTGGATCAGGATTAGCTCCAATAAATTCCATTTTGAATGAATGAAAATGAACCGTTACTCCATTTTCCCAATCGGAAGAATTTCCACCATTATCGGGATGATGCATTTGTTCCACTTCATGCTGATTCCAGAAAAAATAAGTGAAGGTGTTTTTCTCAAGAAAAAGTTTGCCATTTTTTGAAAGGTCAACTTCATACAGCACACGTGAATCAAATTGATTTTTGTTTTCTTCAAATTTCAGAACCTGATCACTCAAATTGGGCATGCCTATTCCCCTGCTCTGCGAAAAAAGCAAAACAGAATGAAAACAATAAAATATAATTAGAATAATAAACCTGCCAGGTTTCATCTCCAACTGAATATGAACACTTTAAGAAGGATAAAAGATAAGAATAATTTTGCTATTTAAAGCAACGTCTCCAATACAGCAAGATAATCATTCACCGTAAATCATGAATTCAATGAAGCTCAGGCAAATCCTAATTATCTTTATAAAATGATTTCAAATCGACAGCTTTTTCTGAATCACGTCGCGCAAACAAGTCCAACACCACTTGGTTTGGAAATTGTACGTGCAGAAGGTGAATTTCTTTTTGATGTTGATGGAAAAAAATATGTTGATCTCATTTCTGGAATTTCAGTTAGTAATGTTGGGCACCGTCATCCGAAAGTTGTACATGCAATTCATCATCAACTGGAAAAATACATGCACCTGAATGTGTATGGAGAATACGTTCAGGCACCACAAACAAAACTTGCGGAAAAAATTGCACAACTCCTTCCTCCCACTTTGAATTCCTGCTATTTCACGAATTCAGGAGCTGAAGCAATTGAGGGCGCGCTCAAACTCGCAAAAAGAATTACAGAACGCAGTGAATTGATTTCATTTGAGAACGCCTACCATGGAAGTACGCATGGTGCTTTGAGCATAATGGGCAATGAATATTTCAAAACCGCTTTTCGCCCATTGCTTCCTGGAACACGAATTTTACGATACAATAATTTCGAAGATTTAATTTTAATAACCAGAAATACAGCATGCGTTGTCGTCGAGCCGATTCAAGGAGAAGCAGGAGCAATTGTTCCTTATGAAAATTTTCTTGAAGCCATCCGAAAACGTTGTGACGAAACTGGAACACTTTTAATTTTCGATGAAATACAAACTGGTTTCGGAAGAACAGGAAAACTTTTCGGATTCCAACACAGCAATGCTATTCCAGATATTATTGTTTTCGCAAAGGGATTGGGTGGTGGAATGCCTATTGGCGCATTCGTTTCTTCGAAGGAAAACATGCAAACATTGACTGAAAATCCTGTACTCGGACATATCACAACCTTTGGTGGAAACGCTGTTTGTTGTGCAGCGGCACTTGCAACAATCGAAACCATTTTGGATGAAAAACTTGTTGAAGGAATTGCAGAAAGAGAAAAAATAATTCTGGAAACACTAAAGCATCCAGCCATAAAAGAACTGCGCGGAAAAGGACTGCTGTTCGCTGCTATTTTGGAAAATCCTGAAATTGTGAAAAACGTAATACAAAAAGCAGTTAAAAAAGGTGTGATTACCGATTGGTTTCTTTTTTGCGATTATGCATTAAGAATTGCACCACCTTTGAACATTGACAAAACTGTTCTAAAAGAATCGTGTGAAATAATTGTGAGTTGTCTATAATTTTTAAATTCTAATGTGTCAAGTCCCCTACTCATGTCTATCTTCGCAAACCAATAATTAAAATAAATGAAATTTCACCGTGAAGGCCGCCTAACAATTACCGTGACAATATTATTTGTCGCGATCATGAACATCGGCATGTATTTGATTTTTCCATCGTTCGGAATATGGAATGCATTGATTGTTGCACTTTCCATTTTCCTTCTCTACATCATTCTGCAATTTTTCAGAAATCCACCTAGGAATACGACAAGTAATCCGGAAAACATCATTGCACCTGCTGATGGAAAAGTTGTTGTAATTGAAGAAGTGGAAGAGCCTGAATATTTCCATGGCAAACGCATTCAAGTTTCGATTTTTATGTCGCCGATGAATGTGCATGTGAATCGTTATCCTATTGGTGGAAATGTTACGTATGTAAAATATCATCCTGGACTTTATCTCGTTGCTTGGCATCCAAAATCCTCCACAGATAATGAACGAACGACTGTTGTAGTGAAAGATGAAAAAGGTCGTGAAATTTTATTCCGTCAGGTTGCAGGAGCACTTGCACGTAGAATAGTTCACTATTCAAAAGTTGGTGATACTGCAACACAAGGTGGAGAAATGGGATTTATAAAATTCGGATCACGTGTTGATGTTTATTTGCCATTGGGAACAAAAATAAATGTTCCCTTAAATGCAGTAGTGCGAGGAGGGGAAACCGCAATCGCCACATTCTAACATTTTAAACTACTCGATAATTTTGAAAATAACATGCGCTTTTTGCTAGATAAAGTGCGCAAAATCATATCCTTATGTTAAAATTTTAAAAGAAAAAATCAAAAACGCGAATTCGACCTATCTTCGTGTAGCGAATTAATTAAAACCAAAATATAAAACCATGAAAAAATTTCTTGTAATTCTTGCACTTGCTGGAATGGTTGGTAGCGTTTCTGCGACAACAATTTCTTTGATTTCTAAAACTTCAATCGTTTCTGTAAAAGATGACGGAAAGAAGAAAAAAGGCAAAAAAGAATGTACCGACACAGCGAAATCCTGCTGCAAAAAAGGAGAAGCTAAAGACAAAGGAAAATGCACTGAGAAAAAGAGCGGATGTTGCAAAGACAAAGATAAATCTGCAACTCCTGCAACTCCGAAATAGTTTTTATTTATTAGTTAAAAAAATCCGCCTCAGAAATGTTGGCGGATTTTTTTTATTTTCTAGCGAAGCTTTTGCAATGAAAATACACTATTTCAAAATCGTCACCAATTCCTTCAAATCGGAAATTTCATGTGTCACTTTTTCATCGTGACTTCCTTTGGCAGGATTAAAAAACACTTGATCCCAACCTGCTTTTCTTGCACCTACAATATCAACGGCCAAATCATCTCCAATCATCAATGATTCTTCAGCAGTGGCTCCTGATTTTTTCAATGCGTGTGAAAATATTTTTGGATCCGGTTTTGAATAGCCACACCCTTCGGAAGTAATTACTATTTCAAAATATTTTCCCAAACCACAATTTGCAATTTTATGATGCTGAACCTCAGGAAAGCCATTGGTTATGATATGAAATTTGAAGTTACTTTGAAGTGAATCCAACATTTCAATCGTGCCAGGCAATAATTTTTTCTTCTGGGGCGCTTCGGTAATATAATCGACATCAAATTGTTCCGATAGTTTATTATCGTGTATACCCAAGTGCGCGAGTGTTTGCTTGAATCGTAAGGCACGCAATGTCGCTTTGTCAATTAATTTGCGGCGATAACGATCCCACAACAAATCATTATAACGATTGTAATGTTCAATGAAAATATCGGAGGACGCGACACCTCGCTTTTGCAATTCGTAACGATCAAATAATTCTGCGAGGGTTTCTTTTGCATTCAGCTCCATGTCCCACAATGTCCGATCAAGATCGAAAAAAAGATGACGGTATTTTGACATTTTTATTTTGGAATAACAATATATTGTGACAAGCCCAGATATTGTGCAATACCATTAAGAAGAAGTGACCAAAAAAGAAGTGAAATAATAAAATACAACATCACATTACGCTTTTTCCTGTAAAAATTTGCAGCTACGATGGTTCCTATTGGAATGGAGATTAGACAAGGCGTAACAAATGCAACTCCAACAAGTCCAAATTTCATTTTTATTCCAATAATAAATCTTCTCCCTCTTGTAAATACTTTTCTGTGTTTTCTTTCAATCACTTCAACAGGTTTATGCATAAAGAGTGATTTGATCAATGCAACAATGTGCCTCCACCATGTTGTAAGTTTTGATCCTGCATAATAGAATACGAATATTCCAACAAGCCCACCAATCGTTGTCACGGCAAAAGATTCCCAGAAAGAAAAGTTGTAACGTTCAGCTTCAAATGGAGCAAAAAGGAATTTGACGCTTGCAATTAGCCCTACCTCAACAATTTTTAGCCAATGTGCAACATCAATGTCATTCATTTTTTTAAAGCTTTATACCATACGCAAGATCCCCTGCGTCTCCGAGACCGGGAACAATATAGGATTGTGCTGTTAATTCTTCATCCACAGCACACGTCCAAATGCTGCAATTTTCAGGAAGGTTCTTTCGCACATAATCAATTCCAAACATACTGGAAACAAGTGATAGAACATGAATATGTTTTGGCTTTCCGCGACGCAATAAAGCCTGATAAGTCAATACCATGGAAGTCCCTGTGGCCAACATTGGATCGCAGAGAATCAATTCTTTTCCCTCAATTGAAGGACAAGCCATATAATCCACATGTACTTCAAAAGTACCGTCTTTGTGATGTTGACGATAAGCGGAAATAAATGCATTTTCAGCTTTATCAAATACACTCAAAACGCCATGATGCAATGGAAGTCCTGCACGAAGAATCGTTGCAATAACAGGTTGCTGTTTTAACACAGGTACTTGGGCAATTCCAAGAGGTGTTACCACTTCACTCGTAACGTACTCAAATTTCTTACTGATTTCATAAGCGCAAAGTGCACCGATACGCTCGATGTTTGTACGGAAACGCATACTGTCTTTCTGCACATTGATATCGCGCAATTCGGCCATGTACATGTTGAGTACCGATGATTGTTTGCTCAGATCATTAATCATAAAAAAGTGATTGTTGGATGGGCGAATTAACTTTTATACCAACGAATAAACCATGGAAGATGGTTGAATCGTGCCTGTAAATATACACATTCTTTTGCGCCGAATCCCCTGTAGAAACGAGCTAAATGGGGATCATTGCTTCCTTCAAAATCTAGCACCAAATTTTTCTGTGCATTGGCAAAAATAAATCTGTCAATCAATAAAAACATGGCTCCCAATGCTTTCCCTTTTTCACTTAATCCTGAAAAGAGAAAAATTACTTTGCCATTTGACTCCACAAAAAAAGCGCCTGCCAGAAGATTGCCATCGGCATCAAGAACTCCTCTGGAATATAATCGCCCTCTGGCATCCAAGGCTTGAAGCAATTTTCGTAAAAGATCATACTGTGGTTCCTGCAAAACCTTAACCTCTTCTCCTCTACCCTTCCTGAAAAGTGTGATTATTTCTTCCCGTGATGGAGCATCAGTAAGCGACAAACTATTCTGTTCAGCTTTTTTGAGATTGCGTTTTGTATTTTCCGCATAAGCCTTTCGCAGATTGTCATGCGCTTCAATCAAATCAAGTTCATGCGTAAGGTTGGGACGGAAATCAAATTCATTTCCAACAACTTTATTAAAGGTGTTGAGATTTATTTCTGCGTATTTAAATTCTTTTGGAACAGCTTTCAAAAATCCAAGTACATCTTCGGCCGTTAATTTGTTAACAGAAAAAACCCCAAGCTGCTGAACAAAAAATGGTGGAAATAAATAACGCAATCCCATTTTTTTTCCAGTGGTCAGTGGCATCACACTTTTATAATCATCATCGATTAGTGCTTCCCAATTCGGACAAACGACATCGAGGTACCACGAATAAGCGTAGATAATTCCATTGAACGATTTACGGATACATTCATCCCATCGATCTCGGTCTATTTCGTGACTTTTATGATGTTTGATCACAGGAATAATTTTGAGTTTTGAATTTTGAATTCTAAATTGTTATGTATGAAAATTATATTCGCATTTTTTGAATTCAAAATCAAGAATTCAAAATTCAAAATTACTTCGTTGCTTCCTCTACAATTTCTTCGTAAACTTTTCTCCAACCTTGCCATTGTTTCTCATCACTCAATGATTCATTGTGCCAAAGCGTTGTAAAAACCCCATTAACTTTTTTTGTTTCATCAATCAGATTTTTCACTTTCTCAATAGCCTCCTCTTGCGACAGTCCCATGTAGGAATGCAAAGTTCCGTCCATTGCTGCAAAAGGATGAACGCGCAAGCTGGTTTCTGATTCCAAATCAAGATCATAAAAATTGAATGGGGTACAAATTCCTGCACGGAATCCTATTTCATTGGCAAAACCCATAGAATAATCATCCGTAATATCCCGATCAAGAAGATTGCGATAGGTATTTGGGAATTTCAACATCAAAAAATGCTGCCGACTTTTGGTAATATCACGATGGAGAATATTTCGTAAACGAGAAATTTCAACCTGCAATCGAGCTGGTTCTGTATTGGAACCGAATGATGGATGCACACCCACATCAGCATAATCGCAAATTTCCCGTATCAATTCCCTGAAACGACGATTTTGTATGGAAAGATTTTTGTCATTCACGCCATAATCACCAACGAGAAAAAAATAAATTGGTTTGAGGGAATATTTTTTTTGTAACTCCAATTGATAATCGTAGGTATCGTATGGATCTTTTCTGAGGCCAGCCAACACACGTGTTCGCATTCTCACATCTTCAAAATCAAAATTCAAGAATGCTTTTGCATAACCACCAACCGTACGCATAAAACCTTTTTGACGATATGCGTATGCGTTGTCAATGTCTATTGTTGGTTCAAAACGATATTTCTTTTGTGCAAATTTTAATTCGGGATATTTTTCAGAAAGTTTTTTTCTGATCATTTCCGCCCATTGATTCACAACGGGCTTGTCCAGAAATTTATGTTGATAGGCCAAACTATGATGAGCATCAAAACGATCGTTGGAATCGCGAATATGTGGAAGGTATTCCTCGTAACGACTCACCAAATAAAATCCAGCTGCAAAAGGATCAAATGGTAATGTGGAAGTTTTTCCAGTGGCAAAAAATACAGCATTTCCTTCCCAATCAAAAACGGAAATATTCTGTTCGCATATCCCCGTTTCAAAAAGCAAATGACGAGCATAAAAAAACAACTCGTCGGTTAAGGATTGTTGGGCATAACTAACCTTTGCTCCATCTGCAGCAAGAAAATGCTCCAAATTATCGGTCATTTTTAATTCCAGTCCCAACAATTCACGGAAATACAAACGAAACATATATCTGCTCCGATTGGTAAGTTTGTTGGTATAAACTAAAATTGAATTCATTTTTTCGAAAGATCGTTATTCATTTTGGAACAAATAAATTCTGCGGCATGACCATCACCAAAAATATCAGGAAACTGTATTTCACGCTGCAATAATGTCCGAACAGCCTGTTCTATTTTTCCCGAATCGGCATCAGCAAGAATGGCAGCACCTATTTCAACCAATTCCACCCATTCCGTTTCTGGTCGTAAAATTACGCAGGGCTTTTTAAAGAAATAAGCTTCTTTCTGAACACCACCGGAATCAGTGAGAATCAATTTCGCGTTCTTTTCGAGCAATATCATTTCCAAAAATGACGCGGGCGGTATAATACGAATCAAATTATTTTCTGAAACTTTTTTCTTGAGTTCAGGAATCAATTCAATTTGTTTTCGTGTGCGCGGATGAATTGGAATGATGATTGGAATTTTATTTTCAATGGCAATTTCGTCAAATGCAGCAAAAATGGAAATTAATCTTTCAGCTGAATCAGCATTGAAATCGCGATGGACGGTGGCTAAAAAATACTTGTTCTTTTCCAATTTTTCCCTTTGAAAAAGATCGGATTTCTGCTCTGCAATTTCTGCAAAAAACAAGCTATTATCATACATCACATCACCGCAATGATAAACGCCTTTTGAAATATTTTCTTTTTTTAGATTTTCAATTCCAGTTGCTGTTGGCGAAAAAAGCAAAGAGGAAACCTGATCGGCATAAATACGATTTAATTCTTCCGGCATATTCAAATTGAATGAACGCAATCCAGCTTCAATATGAACAATTGGAATATTCATTTTTTTTCCGGCTTCCGCTCCCGCTTTTGTTGAATTGGTATCACCATACAATACAATCGCATCTGGTTTTTCTTCCATCAAAATCTTTTCCAAAGCGGAAACCATAAATGCAATTTGTTCCTCACGATTCCCCAAATTAATATTGAGATTATAATTTGGTGAAGGAATCCCCAACTCATCAAAAAATACTTGGGACATATTATCATCATAATGCTGACCGGTATGCACAATCGTTTCTTTGATAGAACCAGTAAAATGCAAATGAATTGCCCGACTTAAAGCAGCAGCCTTAATAATTTGTGGTCGAGCACCGATAACTGTGAGAATATGAAGCATATCGAAATGAAGACTAAAGTAATCCTTCGTCTGCAAAGCTAAAGTATGTATTCGCACCTACGATAATATGGTCCAATAAAGCAATATCCAGAATATTGGCTGCTTCCCGAAGTCTTTTTGTAAGGCGAATGTCTTGCTCGCTGGGTTTAACCGCTCCAGAAGGATGGTTATGGCAAAGAACAAGGCCACAAGCTCCATTCGAAACGGCAATTTTAAATACAATTTTAGGGTCAACAATCGTCGCATTCATTCCCCCACGACTCACAATTTCCTTTTTGATGACCGTATTTGGCCTATTAAGAACGAGAATCCAAAATTCCTCATGTGGCAAATCCTCCAAATCGGGCCGAATTATCCGATAGGCATCATTACTGGAACGTATTTTCATGGAATCTTCACCCGTAATGTTTGCATTTCTCCTTCGTCCTAGCTCCAAAGCAGCCAAAATACTCAAGGCTTTTGCTTCACCCATACCAGGAAAACGCTTCAATTCACTAATTCCCATTCGCGAAAATTTTTCGAGATTATTTTCAGCAGTATTTAGAATTCGTTTGGACAAATCCACTGCCGATTCATTTCGATTTCCTGAACCAATGAGAATGGCAATCAATTCTGCATCCGATAATGCAGAACGACCCTTTAAAAGTAATTTTTCCCTTGGCCGATCGTCTTCAGCCCATTCTTTGATTGATAATTTTACTGGCGCGTACATATGAAATTGGTGATTGGTTGATTCTGGTTTGCTTCAAACGTTTTCCTCTAGATATTTCGCAGGTGGCCAAAAAAAAGCACTGCCTTTTAAGAAGCAGTGCTGAATAGTAAAATTTAAAAAGAAGCTTACTTGCCGATTTTCGCGACGTGCTTCGTAAGTTTCGATTTGATATTCGAAGCTTTGTTTTTGTGAATGACTTTTTTCTTCGCCAATTTATCAAGCATTCCAATGATTTTCGGAAGTGCTGCTGCAGCTACTTTAGGGTCTTTCTCCTCACGGATCTTCTTAAGAACTGTGCGGGTTGATTTCGCCTGATAACGGTTTACGACACGCTTAGCATCGTTAGAACGGATACGTTTCAAGGAAGATTTATGATTTGCCATCTCTGTATTGTTTATTTTTGAGGGTGCAAATATAAGTTTTTTTCTTAAACCTCAAGCCTTCCTACACATCTTGCCTGAAACTCTTTCCATAACCCAATTCCTTCATGAGGCCAAAAAGGTCCCTATTTTGGATGTTCGATCGCCATTAGAATTCGAATCTGGGCACATTCCAGGTGCCATCAATTTGCCACTATTTACCAATGAAGAAAGGGCTGATATTGGCACAATTTACAAGAAATCTGGAAAGGATGCTGCCGTGGCAAAAGGAATGATTTATGTTACCCCAAAATTGGCTGGATTTGTGGAAGTTGCCCAGAAAAATTCTCATGATGGACAGATTTTGGTGCATTGTTGGAGGGGTGGAATGAGAAGTGGCTCAATGTCCCAACTTTTTGAAGATGCTGGCCTTAAATCTGCAATCTTGACTGGTGGATATAAAGCTTTCAGGAATCACGTCCTTGAAAGTTTTTCTGAAAAATTTGATTTCCGAGTGATTGGCGGAGAAACTGGTTCAGGAAAAACGGAAATTCTTCACGCCATCGGAAAAACAGGTGAACAAATTCTGGATTTGGAAGCACTAGCCCATCATCGCGGTTCTTCTTTTGGTGCAATCGGACAATTGCCACAACCTACATCGGAACAATTCGAGAATAATCTTTTTGATGCATTGAAAAAACTGGATTCTTCAAAAAGAATCTGGGTGGAAGATGAATCGCAAAGTATTGGGAGAGTTTTTATACCGAATGTTCTATTTGCTTTAAAAATAAATGCACCGTGCTATCGGGTAAAAGTTCCTTTCGAAATTCGTGTGCAACGTTTGGTGAAAGATTATGGAAGTTTCCCAAAAGAGATTTTATCAGCTGCGGTTTTAAGAATACAAAAACGACTTGGAGGATTGGCAACACAACAAGCACTGGATGCGATAGAAAATGGTGATCTTGCAGAAACCGTTAGATTGACTTTGTTTTATTACGATCGAGCATATGATTTTCCGCAAAGTCAAAGGAAATACCAAGGAGTAACTTTTGTGGAATGTGACAGTGGTGATCCTTTTACAAATGCGCAATTAATTTTGGTGATGGTGAGGTTACTGAGTTGTGAGGGAAAATATTAAGTGAATGGGTAAACATTTCCAAGACCAATAAAAAAACAAAGTATTAGAAACCATCCGAAGAAATTGTTACAGATAAATAATATACAGTAAATGATTCTGGAGAATAACATGAAACTACTACGCAAGTGTCAAGCTTTACTCCTAATCATGGCTGTTTTTTGTTCACTTGGCTTAAGAGCACAGGAGCCTAAACTTGTACTGCCGATTGGACATCCTGAAGGAATACTACAAGTAACCGGAACTCCAAATGGGAAATACATCTTTTCCCGATCCTTCAACGATCTGAATGTGAGAATTTGGTCGACGGAAACTGGAATGATGGTAGCCGAAATCAAAACTGTAAGAGGGGCTGTAGATATGATCCCATCGGCTGATAGCAAGTATTTACTGATTAAGTCTCGTGAAATAATTAATTATTGGGATATAGAAAACAACAAATCTGCTTTCCAAATCTCAAACGGGATGAATGGCGTTGTCTTGTCGGGCGATGACCGATATATTATGGGAAATCATTATAAGCAACTCTTTATTTATCAAACACTAGATGGGAAAAAGACCTTTGAAAAAACCAT
>CAIQQJ010000173.1 GCA_903873905.1 uncultured Flavobacteriales bacterium | reverse complement strand
GGACCAACAGGTGTTGCGGGTGCAACCGGAGTTGCTGGACCAACAGGTGCTGCGGGTGCTGCAGGTCCTACTGGAGCTGCAGGTGCTGTAGGTGCAACTGGCGCAACAGGTCCAACTTGGACAATTACTTCTGATAACTTCAATGCAAATGGAACCATTTCAATTGTGACAACGCTACCATCTACAATTACATCGACACTAGGAGCATGGTTGACAACTGGAAATACAGGAACAGTAGTTGGTACAAATTACATTGGAACAAACGACGCAAATGCATGGTGCATTAAAACAAATGGATCGGCCGCTACAAATGAAAGGTTGCGTTTTATGACAACTCCACAAGCGGTTTTCAATGCCACAACCGTTCAATCAGGTGATTTGTTTTCTGTTTATGGAACTGGATATGCTGGTGCAACAAATTCGATTGCAGCTCAAACCGATTATCCAATTTCAGGTTACAGTACTGGTACTTTTGCTGGATCATATGGTGAGAATACTGGAGCAGGCCAAGGAATATTGGGAATAAATACATCGACAGGAGTTGGTGTTTACGGACAAAATACTGCAGGCGGTGTTGGTGTTTTTGGTGTTTCCGCAACAGGAACCGGAGTATACGGAAATGCCAACGGCGCACTTGTAACAGGTGTCCGCGGAGCCAATCAGAATCTAAATGGAACGGGTATTCTCGGATTGGGAAATAATATTGCAGCAGGAACAGTTTTAGCAAATGGTTCCGGACTTTCTGCAAACGGAACAGCGAATGGTATTTATTCTATTGCCACAACAGTAGCAACCGGAATTGGTGTAATGGCCGGTGGTAATAATATCAGCACCATCACAACTCCAGCAGGAACAGGAGCCGGAGTAGTTGGAAATGGTGTTGCATTCGGTGTAGTCGGTTATGCAACTGCTCCGTTATCCAATAACAACTGGGGAGGTTATTTCGATTATCTCTCTTCTGCAAATGGTTATGCGTACGTAGGTGGAAGAAGCGGCGCAACTGATTATGCAATTATGTCGGCAGGAACAAAATTGACAATGATAAAAGATAATCAGAATCAATGGCGCGGAATGTCTTGCGTTGAATCACCTGAAATTCTTTTCCAGGATTATGGAACAGGTCAATTGGTAAATGGATCTTTACACATTTCTATTGATCCATTGCTTGCACAAAACATCACCATTGATGCAACTCATCCATTGAAAGTTTTTGTACAGCTCGAAGGAAATTGCAAAGGTGTCTATGTCACCAACAAAACTGCAGAAGGATTTGATGTAATTGAATTGGATGGCGGAACTTCAAACGTTCCATTCACCTATACAATAATCGGAAATCGTGCAGATACAAAAGATGCTGCTGGAAATGTAACTTCTGTTTATACAGACTGGCGCTTCCCGGTTTTACCTGGTCGTCCGGAAACACAACAAGTACAAACACGACAAGTTCAGGTTCCGGCTGTAGCAACTCCTCCGAAAGTTCAACAGAAATAAAATTCAAGAAGATTATTCTTAAAAAACCTGTCAATACCTGGCAGGTTTTTTTTATTGGTAGCAACAGGACGCATCGTGTTGCTACCAAGCTATTTCTCCAATGAAAAGCCCATATCTTATCCAACCAAACATTTCTGCAAACTAATTTTTAATCGCACAGAGAACTGTCGTCCCTACGGGACTTTTCGTGTTGTTTGTTTTTACCTGTTACCAAACTTTCGTCCCTATGGGACTGGTGATATTTTCCTACTAAACTGAATGTTTTTTAGTCCTGTAGGGACGAAAGTTTGGTAATAAGAATCTGTCAGAAGGAAATCAAGCCCCGTAGGGACGACAGTTACGCGGTGATTTGTGCGTGTTTGTTTGAAACCTCGATGGTCTGAAATAGCCCTGGATTGCAGCGGAAAGCCCGGAGGCCCATGTGTTGTAGGGTATGAAGACCCTACAACACGTGGGATGAGGACTTGCAGCGGAAAGCAGGTGAAGTGCTTCTTTGAAACTGTAATTTCACTGCTCCTTTTCAAAATTATTTTCATTTTTTAATTCACTAATCGCTTTTTACCAATGAAAAAGCCGTCCTCCTTTCGGAAAACGGCTTTCAATCTTGCGTTTTAATTATGCGTCTACGCGAGCATATTTTGCATTTTTCTCAATGAATTCTCTGCGTGGAGGAACATCATCACCCATGAGCATGGAGAAAATACGATCTGCTTCGGCAGCAGAATCAATCGTCACCAAACGTAAAGTGCGTTTCTCAGGATTCATTGTTGTTTGCCACAATTGTTCAGCGTTCATTTCACCGAGACCTTTGTAACGTTGTATTCCTACAGAACTTTCCTTTCCGTCGCCAGCGAGTTCTTTTACGAATGCGCTTCTTTCCTCTTCACTCCAGCAGTAGCGTTCCTCTTTTCCTTTTTTCACTTGATAAAGTGGAGGTGCTGCAATATAAATGTGACCACGTTCCACTAACTCCTTCATGTGACGGAAGAAAAAAGTAAGAATCAAAGTGGTGATATGAGATCCATCGACGTCCGCATCGCACATGATGACAACTTTGTGGTAACGGAGTTTGTCAATATTCAAAGCACGCTCATCTTCAGTTGTTCCGCGGAAAACTCCGAGAGCCGTGAAAATATTTTTTATCTCCTCGTTGTCATAAATTTTATGTTCCATTGCTTTCTCCACATTGAGAATTTTTCCACGCAAAGGAAGGATGGCTTGAAACGCCCTATTTCTGCCTTGTTTGGCGGTTCCTCCAGCGGAATCTCCCTCAACCAAAAACAATTCGCATTTAGAAGCATCGCTTTCTGCACAATCGGCCAATTTTCCTGGAAGACCTCCGCCAGTCAAAGCGCCTTTACGTTGAACGAGTTCGCGTGCTTTACGAGCAGCATGACGAGCCGTTGCGGCAAGAATAACCTTGTCGACAATCATGCGCGCTTGCTTTGGATGTTCTTCCAAATAATTTGAAAGCATTTCGCTCACGGCAGAAGAAACTGCACCATCGACATCGCTGTTTCCGAGTTTAGTTTTTGTCTGCCCTTCGAATTGCGGCTCTTGCACTTTTACGGAAATTACAGCGGTCAATCCTTCACGGAAATCATCACCATTGATTTCGAATTTCACTTTTGAAAACAATCCTGTTTTTTCAGCGTATGTTTTTAATGTGCGTGTGAGTCCACGACGAAAACCTGCAACGTGTGTTCCGCCTTCGTGTGTGTTGATATTGTTTACGTAAGAATGGAGATTTTCGCTAAAGGAGGTGTTGTATTGCATGGCCACTTCCACAGGCATTCCGCCTTTTTCGCCTTCCATGTAAATCACATCGGCGTTTAGCTTTTCACGATTTGCATCGAGATATTCAACGAATTCACGAAGACCGCCTTCGGAATGGAATGTTTCTGTTTCAAAAGTTCCATCCTCATTCTTTTTTCTTTCGTCACAAAGTGTAATGGTCACGCCTTTATTGAGGAATGACAACTCGCGCATTCGGGACGCAATTGTATCGTAATTGTATTCGCTTGCAATGAAGATGGATAAATCTGGCTTGAAATGAACTTCGGTACCATGTTCGTCGCTGGTTCCAATTTCCCTTACAGGATACAATGGTTTTCCCAAGCTGTATTCTTGCTCATATTTTTTACCGTTACGTTGTACGGTTACCTTCAGCATAGAGGAAAGTGCATTCACGCAAGACACACCTACACCGTGCAAACCACCAGAAACCTTGTAAGAATCTTTGTCAAATTTTCCACCCGCGTGCAAAACGGTCATAACGACCTCGAGCGCAGAGCGGTTTTCCTTGACGTGCAAGTCAGTTGGGATACCTCTACCATCATCTTTTACGGAAATGGAGTTATCAGGATGAATAAACACGGTTATGAGCTTACAGTGACCAGCAAGCGCCTCATCAATTGAGTTATCTACGACCTCATACACCAAATGATGGAGTCCACGGACACCAATATCACCGATATACATTGCAGGTCTTTTTCGAACAGCTTCGAGTCCTTCGAGCACTTGGATACTGTCGGCGGAGTATTCATTTACCACCGAATCCTTCACAATTTCTTCCATAGTTAACAGGGGAGATTTTACTTAATTTTTTAGTCTCCCAAATGTAAGGTTTTTTGAGCAATAATATTGGCTGAAACCATTGACAAAACAAGGCTTTTATCAACAATTTAGTTCATCAAAAAAATGCTAGAAAAACGGATAAAATCAAGCCCAACAATCTGGTCGATTTTCTTACTTATTCAAAATTGTCAAAAGGGAAGTTGGAATTTGGAATTTGAAAAACATTAATGACAAAAACAAAATGTTTTATTACAAATCTTTTAGGAGGAATAATTAATTCCACAGCGAATTCACTGCCAAGAAAAATTCATACGATGAAAGAATCCAATTGGAAATAGGCAATTACCCAATTGCAAATTAGAATGTGTAGGTCAATCCACCCATCAGATTGAACTTCTGCGTTGGATAGGCATACCAGCGCTCGTAACGTTGTCCCGCGAGGTTGTTGAAGTTGAGGAATGCAGAAAGAAATTTTGTGTAACGGTATTCGAAACCAATATTCACGTCAACCAATCCTTTCATATTTACAATTGAAAAAGAATCTCCATCCTGAATTTTTGCGTATTGTCCATTGAGATAATATACCTCAGCATGTGCGATAATTTTATCCTGCAGATTATATTCACCCAACAAACTCATTCGAAGCGTTGGTGTATGCCAAGGATGCAATTCATTTGTCATTTTGTACTGATACCAATCGCCAGTAGCCACGACATGAATTTTTTCGAAATGTTGCCAGCCGATTTGCCCATGCACATTTGTAACGTCAGCATTATCGTATACGACAGAGAATTTATTTCTAAAAAGATCTTCCTGCCAAGTTGTATTTAAAAAGAACGGTGCATTGACCAATTGTACTCTGGAGAAATGCACATCGTAAATAATTTCTGCGCTAAGACTACCCCGTAATCCTGCTGTTAACTCATATTTGTGTTGTGTATTCAGCATACTGAAACTGCTTGCTGATAACAGGAATGGATTGATGGATGTCAAACTTCTGAAACTATTTCGTTCGAGATAACCACCCAGTTTGATGTAAGGAACAATGATATGGTTGATGATATCATAACTAAAACTCGCCTGCGGATAAAAATAGGCGCTCGTTTGATTGCCTGCATCCACGCTCAAATTAATTCCAATAGCAGCATTGAATTTTTTTCCGTTAGAGGAAAACATCGGCTGAAATTTCACGATAGTATTGTTCACCGTGTCATGTTCTCCTGAATTATGGTTATAATCAATTCCCAAATCCACATCAATTCGTTCTGTGCGAATGAAACGACCTGCATTAACTCCCAACAAGATATTGTCCTCGTTCGTTTTATAGCGATCGTTTAAATGATAATATCGCATGTTCACATGATGATTAATGGAAGCTGAATCGGAAAAATGACTTAACAAATCGGCATTTGCAGCATAATAATTAAAATTCTGACGACTGGATGCCTTATTGAAACTATTGGAATCTGCAGCGCTGCCATAATTATAAACCACATCACGATCATAATTGAAATCGCCCGAAAGAATTTCTCGTTTGAAAAAGTGTTTTCCGTAAACATCAATATTCTGCTGTGAGAACCCTGAGAAATTTCCTGCATTGTCTTTCGGACCACTACCTGCGGAAAAATGTTTTACATGTGCACCCCATGCGTTTGATTTGGAACGCAAACTTCCCACATAAAATTCTCCCATGAACGCGGAATAATTTCCAACACCAAGACGCGCATAGGTGCGATACAATTTTGGCAAAGGCTCACTTCCAATTTTAGCCGGCCGAATTGTGTCGAGCATAACTGTTGTTGAAAAACGTTTTGGTTGAAGGTTATAATTAAAAGCCGGAACAGGAAGAGTTGTATCTTTTGTTTTTGCAGGATCATTTATTTTTTCAACATGATCAAGAATAATTGTGGAGGCATTTCCTTCCGCAATAATTGTTTCGGTTTGTGCATTTACCTCACTCCCGGCACCTCTCCAAAAGAGTGATGCAAAAATTAAAACCGAAGTGAAAATTATTTTTTTCATTGTCCACCTCCCTGATTTACTGGTGCATTCTCATAATTCTTTTTGTCTTCCGGATTTCCCAATGGAATGATAAGATCTTCATCCTTCTTCAGTTTACCCGACTTCTGTGCTGTTTCAATTACTTGCAATTTATCTTTTGCTTGTTGAACCAATTCTGGCACATCACCATTCTCGATATAATTTTTCAAAACATATTTTGCGTTGAACGTGTCTTTCATTGCCAAATAATTATCGGAAAGCAGCAGCCAACCTTTTCCACTCCAGTTGGAATAACCTGCGTAATCATTTATTTCTTTCAGCAAAGCTTTTTCAGCCGCCTTATATTCCTTGTTATTGTATTTTATCAAACACAAATTGTAACGCGATTCCGCAGCGTACTCTGTATTCGGCACCGCCTTTTCCGCATCCTTGAATTGTTTTTCAGCCTCTGCCTTATCATTTTTTTCCATGGCCGATTTGCCGAGCAAATAATGCGCCTGCCCATAAATGTCATTCGATAAATGTAGAATGTTCACCACTTTCGCTGCGTAAATTGTTGCAGAGTCCATGCTTTTCAAAAACAGAAAACAGCGCATGAGATTTATTCTTGCATTGTTCTGCACATCACCATTCATCGATTCATTTTCCAATCGCATGAACATTTTGGAAGCATTGGGATAATTTTCCTGTTTGTAATAAATCAGGGAAGTTTGTGCAAGGCAACGTTCCGTATATTTTGTTTGGCCCTTATCGAGAACCGCTATGTAACTTCCCAATGCCGTGTTCAAATCATTTCCCTTGAAGGAACATTCTGCACGCATGTAATATATTTCCGTGATGTAAATTCCGCCTGGATATTTCTGAATGTATTTATTGAATTGAATTATCGCTTCATTACAATTTCCCTGTGAATAGAATTTCTGCGCCACTACAAAAGTTGTACTGTCTGCAACCGATTGTGATTCGGAATATCCAACAGATGCGGAATACGTTTCCCATTGGTCCAACTGACCTTTTGCAACATAAATTTCTTTTATTTCATGAAGCAAATCCACGAAATCAGATCCTTGTGCATTTTTTACCAAGCTCACTGCTTTTTTATATTGAACCAATGCATTGTCGGGATCATTTTTTGCGCGATAAATCAATCCCATGTTTTTCAAACAGGAAACTGCGTAAGGTCCATTCGGATAATCAGCATACAAACTGGAATAGCCTTTCAACGCATCATCATACATCCGCAAATCATGAAGTGTGCGTGCTTCCTCAAAACGGGAATTGGACAAATAACTTGATTTGGGAAATGTCTCATGAAATTTTTTCAGAATATCGGCCTTCTCTTGTTTCTTTCCCAAATATCCCAATGCCATCGCTTCTTGATACATTGCGTAATCTTTATAGTGCGTATCGCTTGTAGGCAAATCAACCGCTTTACCATAAAAATCAGATGAATTCAAAAAATCACTTTGACGGAAATAACCATCGCCCAATCGCAAATTGGCATCAAATATTTTATCATTAGAATCTGTTGCTGTTTTATTTGCAATGAATTTTCTGAATGCGATCATCGCACTTGACCACTGGTGTTGCTGAAAATAACAATATCCTATAGTGTAATTCGCAGTATTGTAATTCGGCAAAACCGTTGCGCCGGGAGTTACTTGAAAAATCTGATATTCATTAATCGCTTTCGGATAACAAGTGGAATCCTTTTGCGATTCTGCCTTTGCATAATAAGATTCCGCTTTCCAATAATGCGCTTGTGAATTCAATTCACGACTGATTGAATACGTAAGTGCCTTGTCAAATAATTTCAAGGCTTCATCATAATCCTTTTTATTATACAAATCAATTCCACGATTGAAAGCAACCTTCTGATAAGTCGGTTGCATTACAGGACTCATCGATTTCAATTGCTCCAATGAAAAAAGTGCTTCCTTGTAATTTTTTGAACTCAAATAAACATTCGTCAACAAAGTATATGCTTCATCATGTCGTGGCGTATTTGGAAATTCCCTGAGGTATTCGTTCAATGCAACAATGGCTTCATTGAAAGGGGAAAAATCCAATTCATAACTGAGTCGTGCGGAATTGAATAGTGCATCTTCACGAATCACAGGATCGAATTTCATTTGGGAGGCTTTCACAAATGCATTTCTCGCTTGCAATTTGTCATTCGTTTTTAAATAACAATCGGCCAAATGATACCAGGAATTTTGTGCAATTGCATCAGAGGAATCGGAAATCGCTTCTTGAAAATATACTACTGCGTGGCCACAACTATCCGTTTTGTAATAGGCATATCCAAGTTCGTAGGCGTCATCACGCGTGAATTTGTAAGCACCCTTGTGGTGTTTTTCAAGAAATGGAATCGCTTCTTTATAACGGTTGGTTCGGTAATAAGAAGCGCCAATCAATTGTGCAATTTCCGGAGCGCGTTTTGCAGAATCCAGCAATGGTGGTGCGTAAGTAATCACATCAGCATATCGCGCTTGCAAAAAATAAATTTGCGCGATGTAATAGGGAACAACCGGGCCAAATGTTTCATTCTTCGCCAATTTCAAAAATCCCTGCAATGCTGTTTCATAACTTCCTTGTGTGTAGGAAATGTGCGCGTAATAATAGGTTGCCGCAGGGGAATATTTTGCATCGATGTCCTTGATTTCGTAAAAATCACTTTTCGCAGAATCAATGTGCCCGAGTTCGTAATGGGAATAACCGCGCTTGAAATAATATTCTGCCAATTCCTCTTTTTGTAAATCGTAAATCTCAACTTGTCGGAACCACACAATCGCGTCATCATAATTTTTCTTGCG
>CAIQQJ010000172.1 GCA_903873905.1 uncultured Flavobacteriales bacterium | reverse complement strand
GTCCCAATACATCATCATTAAAATAAGTAGCCACTTTCACTTTTGATTTTCTTTCATGATACTTTTTGTCAATGGTAATTGTGCATCGACCCACATTTTGATCTTCAGAAAAAGTTGAATAGGTGCTTTCCTGATCTTGTTCCATCATCGCTTTTATTATAAAGCTTTCTGGTTTTTCAATGTAATATCTTGTCTTTCCAAGACGTGTGTGAACAGATTTGCTCGAGTCAAGGAGTGTCAATTGACGAGTGACAATCGAAGGGTGAAAAAATTTGTATTGAAAGGAGCAAAGGAAAATCCCAATGAAAATAAGGATTGAAAATAAAAGCGATTGGTGTACTGAATTTATTTTCATTTCCCAGTCTCCTTCAATATTAGAACCTGTTCCACTTCCTTGGCATCTTCAAACATGCCCAAAACTTTTTGCAAAACACGATCAACAACACTGTCAGGACAACTTGCTCCACTCGTTAAAATAATTCTAACTGGTTTTTTATTGGAAATCCAATTTTCAGTTTCTTTCACTTGTTGTGAATGCAAATCAAAATGTCGAATTTTTTCTGAAGAAATTATTTCCGAATCATCTTTTATAAAATAGGTGGAAAATTTCCGTTCACACAATTCCACAAGATGTGAGGTATTGGAACTGTTGTAACCACCAACCACTATAGCCAAATCAGCATCTTGTTTCAATAAACCATATGTTGCTTCCTGGTTTTCATTGGTCGCGTAACACAAGGTATCGCGTGTATCGGCGAAATGATTTTTTATTTCAGCATCACCGAATTTCTGATGCATGACTGTTTTCAGATAATCAGCAATGGCTTGCGTATCACTTGCAAGCATGGTAGTTTGGTTGATCACACCCACACGATTCAAATCTTTTTCCAAATCAAATCCTGGTGAAGTTCTTCCAGCAAATAATTTATCAAACTCCCCACGCTTTAAATTTCCAAGAATATAATCACCAAGCAACATGGATTCTTCCATATCCTTGACAATGATTGTTGGGCCAAATTGAACAGCATGTGAAAATGTTGCACGTGTTTCTTCATGAGAAGGTTTTCCATGAATGACAATTGTATAATTGCGTTCACCCAATTGTCCCGATTTATTCCAAACACGCTCTACAAAAGGACAAGTTGTATTATAACGCTGCGGTTCGATTCCAAGATGATGCAATTTATTTTCAATTTCAATGGTAGTCCCGAAGGCAGGTATGATTACAATATCATCACGTTTCAATTCTTCCCAAGGAATGATTTGTTTTCCGGAAGGTTCCATCAAAAATTTCACACCACGTGAAATCAAATCATTATTCACTTCAGGATTATGAATCATCTGACTCAAAAGGAAAATTCGTTTCCCCGGATTCTCATCAATCGCGCGAAATGAAATTTCTACCGCATTCTCCACCCCAAAACAAAATCCAAAATGTCGCGCAATGTAAAATACGACTGGACCGAAATCCAAAACTGTAGGCGAAAAATCCATTTTCTTCGGATCATTCAATTTACGAATCGCTTTCAGTCGAGCAATAATTGGACTGCGGTAGAATTCTGGAATGTCGAAGGATTTCATTGCATAAAGGTAGCCGCCTACGACAAAAACCAAGCAATTTTCCCAAGAAAGTTCAAAGATATTTTTTGAATCAAGTTCAATTCCGAAACCCCAAAATCCATCAATTCAAAAATTCCAAATTCCAATTTGGCAGACTGAGTAGACTCGCGTTTTTCAGCGAGTCGTATCGAAGTCCAACCTTTCAACCAAAATAAAATACAAAGGGCCCCGAATTATTCGAGACCCTTTGATCTTCCGACCGAGAAAAACGCTACATAAAACCCGGCCTTCTGTGTCACAATGTTTTGCGGAAAACTATTGCGTCATGCGATGATATGGGTATGCTAATTTTAATTTTTAATGAAATCCATTTATATAGCCAGACAATTCATCCACGCTGCTCGAGAAAGTAAATGCATCGTTGACTTGATAATAATTATTTCTATCGATGGTATGACCATAGGCGAATTTCGCCATATCCAATTTGCTGCTTTCGAAAGTGAAAAGTCCAAGTAAATCTTTCACTTGTGCGGAAGTCAAATTGTTGTTGGCAACACCTTGTTTCGCAATGGTGAGTTTACTGCTTTCAAAACTTTGTGCGCTGATGGAATTTTTGAGTGCTGAAAAATCCATTGGCGACATTCCATAAATTACGGGAGGGTAATAATTTCCATAATAATTGTTCTGATTACCAGATGAATTTCCGCAATCATTTCCATAATTATTTCCGCAGTTATTCCCATTCTGATATCCATTGTTATAACCGTTTCCATTGTCATAATCATTATCGTAATAATTATTATTTCCATAGGAATTGTACGGATCATAATTCTGCTGACCCAGTGGCACAACACTCACAATATTCAGTTGTGAATAATTTATTGCGTAAGCAGTAACGCGTGCATGCTGTGGAACAGAAACCCAACCATCAAAAAGTAATTGCGGCATTCCATAAGCACCATTCGTGAGTAGCATAGCACTGTTCATGCGCACATGGTGATTCCCTGGAGCAACATTCGTTACATTATACGTATTGGAAGGTGTGGAATAAAAAGTGTTGTCGAAACTCAGTGTGAATTTTTGATTGTTTGCCAATCCAAGACATATTTCAGAAGCAAACATTTTTGCTGGCAGTGCGAAATTCGCGGCGAGCATGATGGAGAAAATGAGCTTTTTCATATTGAAATCCTTTCCTCCCCACAGCATTGTGGAGATTACAAACAGTAATTCAACTCTCGTGCCAAAATTTAGTTTTGTGTTCAGAGTTTTGAGTTCAGAGAATAATTGGTTGATAATAATTGTTAATTGGATTGATTTGGGCGTGCCCCCAATCCCAACAATGCTGTTGGGATTGGGGGCGGGCTATTCG
>CAIQQJ010000171.1 GCA_903873905.1 uncultured Flavobacteriales bacterium | reverse complement strand
GCTGGGTAAATAGCACCCAAGAAAACCATTTTCATCAAAATTACTCTCCAATTCATAACTCCTCATTTTCATGTAAAAATGAAGGAAAGATTTTGTGTTTCATGTGATGAATGCCACGACATGCAATGATCATTTGCATTTAATATCAAGGTTAAATTGTTGCCCTATTTAGTATTGGAAATTACACCAGCACTTGCATTTATAAAGGAAGAACGCAATGCTGTACAAATACATCCTTTGATTTTTGTATTGGTCAAGATTCCCCGTTCTTGCAATTGAGGCAGCGGAAAATCCTGAAGTAGTAACAGTCCTTTCTTTTATGCTGCAGCAATAACACTGATAAGTTCACTGATCACAGCATTGTTCCTTAGGAAAGGATAACCGACAGATTCACCTATAACGACAATGCCAATCGAACCGCCATTTGCTCCGCATGAACTTGGGTATATCTAATTTGTCAATGGCGCACCCAGAACTAGTGGCTCGTTGATGAAAATAATAACACTTTAGGAGATCAATTTTTTGAAATGCCGTTTTAGCAAAACAGGAATGAGAAGAAACACAATAAATCCTTCATTCTCTATTTATGAATTTTACCACTAAATATTCTTAACGCCTTTCTTTTCTCGCCAATTTTTGAATTTGCAGCTTTGGAATCTCTTGGATTTTTCACGACTACAACAGGAATTGGTCGGTGTAAATAATGTGCCGTAAATACTTTTTTCAGACCACGATTTACCTGATCCGTATAATTGCGATCATAATCGAAATTCTTCTTTTTTGAATTATAGGAAATATCTGCAACAGGCTTATCCAAAAGAGCAGAAACATTCAGTCCCTCAATTGATTTGAATAATCCCAATTCAAATTCCATCTCGTAAAAGCCCTTCGTAAATAAGGGAACATACGTATTGACAGACAATTTTTTAGACAGAAAACCTTCCTTGCAAATTGTAATAACATAGATATTGTTTAAGGGAAGTCGAAAGATATATGACCCAGATTCCGCTGAAAAAAGAGTTTCACATGCTCCACTTTCAGAATCTTGAATTATTATTCTCGCACTATCCATGTATTTTTCAGTTGCTTTTGCATCTAATCCCGTCTGAAAAATTTTGCCTTCCAATTCGAAATAGCGCCTCATCGTAACTTCTGCATTTGCACCGCCAAAGGAAAAGACCAGAAGTATTATCAGGGTGACTTTTAGGAGCGTTTTCATGACCGTAAGTATTAAAGTTTCTGCTATAAAGTGACTACAAAAACCATAAAAATGAAAGCTAGTACATCACAAGAAAGTATGATGCTTGGAATTAGACGTCGAAAAGGAGGGAGTATTAAATCAAAAAAGGTATTCTCGAATGGAGAATGCCTTTTTATTTATAGCCGTAGCTGAAAGGGCATCGAACTTTTTGATGGAGGATTTGGCGAGAATTGATGAATTATTGGAAGAAATTACTTTTTGAATAAGTCCAAGTATTCCTCAAAAACAAAAACCCTGTTACGTTTAAATCCTGTTTGTTCCTTGAGGATTTTCAGTTTAACGAAATCCTTTACAATAGCATTTGCTGTTGGCTTTGAAATCTCTAACGCCTCAATAACGTCATTGACAATGACAACCGGTTTCGTATATAAATAATTCAACATTTTCAGCGCAAGTGGAACGCGTTTTCCTAGCGTCGAAATTTTTCTATTCTCAATCGTAGATTTCAATTTAATGATTGCATCAAACGTTTTTGTGCTTTTGCCAGCAGTTTCAATTACTCCAACTAGAAAAAATTTTACCCATTGAGCTAAATTATTTTTTGTTCTGGCCACTGAAAGATTATCATAATAGAGCTGTCGGTTTCTTTCGAAAAAGTCGGAGAGGTACAATGACGGTTTCTTCAAAATATTATTGCTCACCAAATAAAGTGTGATCAACAATCGGCCTAATCGTCCATTTCCGTCAAGAAAAGGGTGAATGGTTTCAAATTGATAATGGGCAATAGCTACTCTTAACAAATGCGGAACATTAATTTCCGTATTGTGAAGAAATTTTTCAAGGTCACCCATCAGTTCATTCACGTCAGTATGATGAGGGGGAATAAAAACTGCATCCTTTAGAGTAGCCCCCCCAATCCAGTTTTGAGATTTTCTAAATTCCCCTGGCGCTTTATAACTACCTCTCACACCCTGCATCAATATGTGATGCGTCTCTTTGAGCAAACGATTTGACAATGGAAGTTTATTTAATTCCTTAATCGCAAAATTCAGTGCTCGGACATAATTCTGAACTTCCTGCCAATCGTTTCTTTGTTCAGGATTAATTTGATCCTTACTTAAAACTGCATCCTCGAACAGCGTTTGCGTTCCTTCAATTTTACTGGATGTCGTAGCTTCTTTTACAATGTGCATACGAATAAAAATATCCACATCAGGGATCATCATCGAATAGGCATTCAATGCACTGACTTTTGCGCTTGCCTCATTTAAGAGAGTGGATATTTCCGGAGAACTCACGAACCATTCCTTATTGATTTTCTCAGGTAAAAAACTTTTGTAGCCCGTTTGTGAAATACTTTTGCCCGATTTGAAGTCCTTGATATCCATATTTCAAATTTAACTATAAATTTCTATAGTTAAATATATGCACTCTTATTTAACTTTGCAATTTTATAGTTAAATGGTCATTTGCATAATTATCCATTGGGGCAACTACCACAAATGCATTCAAACGAGGGTGTTTTCAAACATTTTTCGCCCTCGTTCAAAATTCGAGGGTAACAAACGCCCTCAATCAAAAAACGAAAAAACCCAGTTGATTTCTCAACTGGGTTTTCTTAAGTAGCGGGAACAGGACTCGAACCTATGACCTTCGGGTTATGAGCCCGACGAGCTACCACTGCTCCATCCCGCATCGTATGTTACCTTCCTTTTCAAGAACCATTTCCGTCCATAAATTGGAAACTTTAACTGTCCTTGCCCTGAAAAGCGGTGCAAATATAGCAGTTTTTTCGCCCCCTATGTAATTGTTTTCAACATTACTTTAAAAAGCAATTCTGTGATCAGCATCAAATTCCTGATCTTTGGTTCGATAAAAATATCCAACTATGAAATTCCTCCTGAACTATTTGCTCCTGGCTTTGCTTACTTGTCCCTTGGCAATTTCTGCTCAAGAAATTTACAAACCTTCTGCGGCAAGCATTGCAACACTTCCCAATTGGGCGCAGGAAATGTATTCGGATAATCCTAACGTTTTGAAAGTTGACAGTTTGTACAATACTTATTTCGCTTCAAATCCTTATGTAAAATCGGCGCACACTGAATATTATCGAATATGGAGACATAAAAACCAGGATTGGATTGGAAGTGATGGATTCATTCATCAAGCAAGTCCACAGGAGCAAATTGCGAAGTGGAATATTCAAAAACAAAATCTTGCTACTGCGCGAAGTACTAGCAACTGGAATCTTGTTGGACCTCAAGTTGTATATGATGAATCTGCCACGCGCGTGGGTGAACAAACAAATGTTTACAGCATTTCAGAATGCAGTGCACATCCGAATTGGTTGTATTGCGGAACAGAACCCGGTGAAATTTACAGAAGTACAAATGCTGGAAATACTTGGTCACTTGTTTCTCCCAATGATCCGATGAATGGTGGAATTACCGCAATTGCTGTTGATCCGATAGATTCTCTTACTTGTTTTGTTGGCTCTGGAAATTTTATTTTCAAAACTTCAGATGGTGGAAATACATGGAATGCGATTTTATCACAATCCAATTTAGGTCCGAATGAAATTTTAATTCATCCAACAAATACACAAACCATTTTAGTCGCTGCAACACAAGGATTTTATAAGTCTACCAATGGAGGAGTTTCTTGGTCGCACATTTTTACAAGTCCATGTTATGATGTAAAACTTCGCCCTGGTGCTAACAACGTTGTTTATCTTTTAAAAAATAATCCAACAGCAATCAAATGTGAATTTCTTTTGTCCTCCGATACAGGAACATCATTCATGGTTCAAACAAATGGTTGGTATAATTCTTCCGATCCTATGCGCAGCGATGGTGGTGCACGTCTTGCAGTTTCTCCGAATAATTCAAATCGTGTTTATGCTTATCTCATTGGTAATTCAAAAGCGAATGATTATGATTTCATTGGTGTTTACCGAAGTGATGATGGTGGCGTGACATGGACACTCCCAAATGGTCCAGATGGCGGTCCGTACAATTATATACATCCGAATCTCGCTTATGGAAATGCATCTTGGACTTATGATCAGGGATTTTATAATTGTGCAATCATGGCCGATCCGAATAATGCGGATGCGATTATCATCGGGGGATTGAATATTTGGCGTTCTGATGATGGTGGAATGAATTTCGATTCGGTTGCAGGATATATCGGTGGCCCAATGAACATTCACGTTGACCAACAGGATTTTCGAAATGGCGTGAATGGAACTTGGATCACGAATGATGGTGGGATTTATTTTTCAACTGATTTTTTTCGCAACAATGAACAAACAAAAATGGATGGTGTTCATGGTTCGGAATTTTGGGGATTCGATACCGGATGGAATGAGGATGTTATGGTTGGCGGATGTTATCACAATGGAACTGTTTCGCATTATGAAAATTATCCCAGCGGAAGTTTTTTACAATTGGGTGGCGGAGAACCGGCATCGGGATACGTAAACCCAGGTGAGAACAGAAAAGTTTACAGTTCTGATATTGGTGGAGCCATTCTTCCAACTTCTCTTGGTCTTCCAATTCAACGTTTCAGTGTTGGTATGTGGCCGAATGAAAGTTATTATTCTTCCGAATCAAGTGAAATGGTTTTTGATCCGAGATGTTACAATATTGTTTGGCTTGGAAAAGAAAATAAAATTTTCAAATCAATTGACGGGGGCGGATCGTATAATCTTGTGTATGCATTCGGAACAAATGTGAATGCAAGAATTTCTTATTTCGAAATTGCACAAAGTGATCCGAACACAATGTATGTTGTGCAGCGTCCTGCTTCAGGAAATATTGGAAAAATTTGGAAAACAATTGATGGCGGAACAACTTGGAATCAATTGACAATTCCTGCAGGAACAAGTTCAAGAATAGATTTATCCGTGAGTTCATCAGACGCCGATTCACTTTGGATTGATTACCCGAGTGGTTCGAATGGGAATAAAGTTTTTCTAACTGGCAATGGAGGAACATCGTGGAATAATTTGACAACAGCTGTTCTTGACAATGAGGAAGGCCGTTGGATTCAAAATATTGCAGCAACAAATGGAGGCGTTTATTACATCACGGCAAACACCATTTATTACAGAAATAATTCCATGAGTAATTGGATCGTTGACAATAACGGACTTCCTGTTTATATCAATTCGCTCAATGCAAAACCATTTTATCGCGATGGCAAAATTCGAGTTTCAACTTATGGTCGTGGTGTTTGGGAAAATGTTTTGAATGATCAACCGAGCCATCCAATTGCAGAAGCTCAAGTGGATAAATTAAATTACACGATCAATTGCGCTGTTGATTCATTTCATTTCGAAGATCATTCAGAATTAAATCACGCTGGTGCAACTTGGCAATGGTTTTTCCCTGGAGGATCTCCTACTTCATCCACACAAAGAAATCCTTCCGTGCTCTATTCATCAGTTGGAAATTACATTGCAACATTAATTGTAACGGATGCAAGCGCACAAACCGATACAGCAACATTGGCAATAACAGTTTCCACTTATGTTCCAGGATTAATTCCTTCTCAAGATTTTCAAAACAGTTTTCCTCCAACAAATTGGTGGCTTGCTTCTACTCCATCAAGTGGTCAATGGACCTTGAGCAATGCTGCAGGTGGATTTGGAAACAGTACACAATCAATGTTGTTTGACAATTACAATTTCGATGCACAAGGTGGAAGTTCCGATTTCAGAATTCGCGCGGACATGACTCAATTGACAGATCACAAAATGTTTTTCGATGTTGCCTATTCACTTTATGGTTATCCTTATTCAGATACGCTTTCTGTAAATGTTTCCACCGATTGCGGAGCAACATTCACCACCTTGTATTCCAAAGGAGGCGCAACATTGGCTACTGCTCCATCATTACAGAGTTCCACCTTCGTACCTGCTGCAGCAGAATGGAGAACTGACAGCGTGGATCTTTCCGCTTGGATGACACATCCTGATTTGATGATTGCTATTCGTAATACAGGATATTTTGGTCAAGCCATTTATCTTGATAATATCAATATTGGACATTTAATTGGAATTCACGAACATCAAATCACCAATGGGAATGCTGCATTATTTCCAAATCCCTCTTTATCTGGACAAGTTTTGACATTGCAAAGCGATAAGGATGAAAAGTTCACCGTCGAAATTTTTAATAGCGAAGGGGAAATGATTTTGCGTGAACAACATCGGAATGGTGATCAAGTTTTCACTGGTAAACTCGCAAAGGGAACTTATGTCTATCGCCTAACGGGTGAAACGATGATCAGAAATAATTATTTAATCGTGCAATAAAATAATAGCGGCTTTTATCATTTAAAAAACAAGATGAGAAACGATGCTCATGGCTCTCCACTTATATTCATAAATAATAAATAGTCATAAACAAATCTTGTCCCCTGTCCCTTGCCACTTGTCACTCCCTTGTTGTCATTATCTTTACACTAAATGAATTTCCTCCGAAAGCACTTCAAAATAATCAGCTATTTCAGTCTTGCACTGGTCATCATCATTACTTCGTTTTCGGTTTATGAATTAAGAAAAATAAAATTCAATTACGATTTCGAAAGTTTTTTCCCAGTCAATGATCCGGACCTTGATGTCTATCTCAAATTCAGGAAAACCTTTGAATACGACAATGAATTCGTATTAATTGCTGTCGAAAATAAAAAAGGTATTTTTCAAAAAGATTTTCTAGAAAAAATAGAAGCGCTATCCGATTCGCTGAAACATATTCCGGACATTACCAATGTTATTTCCCCGACAACACTTCAGAATACATCCGTAACCGAATTTGGACCGATTCAATTTCCATACATCCATGTTGATGATCCTTCTAGATACAAATCCGATTCTTCCATAATATTCCGATCGGAAGAATTGATGGGATCCTTTTTTTCTACAGATGGAAAAGCAGTCAGTTTGTTTTTGAAAACAACAGAAGGAATCAACAAGAAAAAATCAGATGCGCTTGTAAAAAATATCGATAAACTCTTGGCCAGTTTCCATTTTGAAAATGTTCGAACTGCAAGTAAAGCAAAAGGCCAAAAAACTTATCTGGAAAAACTCAGCGGAGAATTTTATTATTTTTTCATCGCCTCGTTTCTTCTTGTTGTGCTCTTCCTCTACATTTCATTTCGCACGTTCTGGGGAGTTTGGGTGCCAGTAATGGTTGTTGTTCTATCAATCATTTGGACACTTGCGCTAATGACAGCTTCAGGAAAATCACTGGACATTATGACGGTTTTACTTCCTACCATGATGTTTGTTGTTGGCATGTCGGACGTAGTACATATTGTCACAAAATACTTAGAGGAATTGCGTGAAGGAACAAGCAACCGTTTCGACGCCTTGCTCAAAACAATTAAAGATGTTGGATTTGCAACCTTCATTACGCTTATCACAACTTCACTTGGATTTTTGTCATTACTCAATTCACACATTATTCCAATTCGAGATTTTGGTTTTTATACTTCTATAGGAGTTTTTATTGGATTTATCCTTGCCTTCACCATTGTGCCACTTGCACTAAGTGTCATACCTCAACCTAATCTAAGACTGGAAAAAGAATCTTCTCAATTCTGGAATAAAAGATTGCTGAAAATATTGTCCTGGATTTTCAGAAATGAAAAACAAGTATGGATTGGAACAATTATACTTTTTTTATTTAGTTGTTGGGGAATAACAAGAATCAATCTCAACAATTACATGATTGAGGGATTGACGATGCGCGATGAACTGCGTCAGGATTTTACATTCTTTGAAAAGAAATTTTCTGGCGTGCGGCCATTTGAAATGATTGTTACGCCGTCCGATTCCACAAGTACTGTTTTTGGTGTAAAGGAATTACGAGCGATCGACAAAATGGAAAAATATCTCCATAAAAATTACAGCGTTGGATTTATTTTGTCGCCTGCGTCTATCATAAAAGGAATTAACAAGGCTGAAAACAATGGTAATCCTGATTATTACATTTTACCAAAAGATTCAGCTGACATTGGAGATTTGACATCTCAATTGTCACAATTCAGAAAACGAAAAGAATTAAAAACATTTGTCACAAAGGATGGAAAGGAAGGGCGCATCAGTGGAAAAATGCATGACATCGGAAGCAAAATCATTCGCCAAAACAATGTTGCACTTGAAAACTTCATGGCAACAGATCCCGACATGAAAGCGATTCACATGAAACTTACAGGTGGTGCTGTGATGTTGGATAAAAACAATGAATACATCATCTCCAATACACTTCAAGGATTATGGCTCTCAATTTTGATTGTCGGAATAATCATTGCGCTCATTCATAAATCTTGGCGAATGGCCATCATCGCCATTGTACCTAATTTATTGCCCATTATTTTCATTGGTGGATTGATGGGATTATTGGGAATTGAATTGAAATCTTCCACATCAATTATTTTTTCAATTGCATTTGGAATTGCAACAGATGACACCGTGCATTTTCTTGGAAGATTAAAATTGGAGATCTCGCATGGCAAGCATGTATTATATGCACTCAAGCGAACTTACCTTTCAACCGGAAAAGCCGTAGTCGTAACTTCCCTCATACTATCAGCAGGATTCATGACCCTAATCGGATCTGGTTTTGAGAGCACATTTTTATTCGGCTTGTTGGTGAGCATTACATTGTTGATTGCGGTATTGACAGATTTATTATTGTTTCCATTATTGGTAATTTGGCTAATAAAGAACAAGAAAATGAAATTATAGAAGGTCTTATTTTATCACATCACAAATTTCTTTCTGCCAAATGACAATTCATTTTTCGTACCTTTCATAAAATGTTTTTTACAAATTATCAAATGTTTGCGGCTCGGAAAATAAAAACAGTTCTATTTTCATCAACAAGACATTGGACTGAAATAATTCCAAGTATTTATGCTGCATTTGCAAATACTCTTTCCATTAGGAATTTCCTCGCTTTTCTTATTTTGATTTCAATTGCATCCTGCAAAAAAAAATCTCCAGACCCACCACCCTGCATTGCAGGCCAAGGAGGGTTTACACAAGTTGTAATATTTACCAACCACGGTTCAACACCAATTTATTTTTACGCAACACATCCTGATACCGTTTTTGTAAAATACAACACACTCACTTCTCCAGGAAATTTACCTTCAAATTACGACACGTATTATGTAAGTGATTATAGAATGGTAGATCATTTCCATTGCCCAAATTTAAAATGTGGTGATTACTATTTTAAAGTTCAATCCTTTGACTCCCTAACCAATTCTCATTACACAGGAGGATTTGGCATAACTGTGAATTCAGCTTTGCATGAACAGGACACCACAATCAACGTAAACTGAAATGAAAAACGCATCAGCCTCACGATTTTTCATTTTCACATTAATGTGTTGCGTCCTTGCAACTTCAAATGTTAACGCGAATGCAAGTGATACGACTCAAACCAAATGTTTGCTGTTTGGAAAAAACATTCCAATTGGATTACTTGCCTCGTGTTATGTTGAGAAAAATAAATGGTCCTTCAATTATTCTTTTTCCGACAATCATCATAAGGGAAACAAAATGGGAACTGAAAAAGTGACCAATGATTTTGTCTTCACACAGTCGGGAAATATGATGTCGCCATTGAAAATGAATATGAAAACCCACTTGTTCACGGCAATGTATGGTATTAGTAATCGACTTTCTGCAATGGCAACGTTCGGCATTAAAACAAACATGATGAACATGAAACCAATGCCAGCCTATTTAGCAGAAGAGCTAACTGGAATGGACATGTCGACCATGAAAATGCCAACTTTCTGCAATGCATATGGATTTGGTGATACAAAACTTTACCTTTTCTACAACGCAATTAAGAAATGTAATTTTGATATCATTATCGGAGGTGGCATAAATATCCCAACTGGAAGTATCACTAAAAATGGGCCAACAATAATTGGCAGTAGCAAACGGCTTGCTTATTCCATGCAACTCGGCTCAGGAACTTTTGACTTGATTCCAAATATCAGTTGTGTTGGTCAGCACAATTTTTGGGCCTATGGTGCCGAAGCAATTGCCAACATAACACCCAGCACAAATCGACTTGGTTATTCATACGGAAATCAATTCAATCTCAACACTTGGATTTCCTATTCCTTTTTAAAAATATTCAGTGCAACTGCAAGAATAAAAGGAACAAGCCAAGGTGATATTTTTGGATTTGATCCTGCACTTTATCAAATGAGAAACAATGACCCTACTGACAATCCAAATAATTATGGAGGAAAAACAGCAATTGCATTTGCGGGTTTGAACTTTGATATCTACAATGAAAACGAAAAATATCTTGGTGTGAAATTAGAGTGCGGAATGCCACTTTACCAAAATCTGAATGGAATCCAAATGAGAACCTCCAGTACCTTTCAGCTTGGAATCAACTTTTCTTATTGATCGAATTGTACTTTTACACAACCTAATATAAAAGGCGATTCCTTTTCAAGAACCACCCCATAAATATTAGTTGCGGGAAATCTATTCCGTTATGGCAACAATTGTTTCGATTTCTTTCTTTCGATCACTAAACTTAATTTTCACCGCCATCCCTCCTGTCGTTCGTTGATTGATTGCAGTATCCCAACCTGCCACATAAAGAAAATAATCACCCACGTGCAAATTGGGACACAACGTGTATTCCTGTCCAGCGACACCAACAAAAAACACATCATAATTATGAGTCGGGTCAGAAGGAAGATCCACAGCGTTGAATTTCACATAAACAGTATCAAGATGTCCAGTAATGTTAGGAATGGTGCGACCATGATGCTGACCCAAAACTTTTAAGGTTGCTTTGCCATCTGTCCCTGGTTTATTGCAGGAAGAAATGACAAGAAAAACTATTATTAGAATCGAGAAAATAATTGATGACTGTTTCATGAAAATATTTTTGATGAATAAAGTTACTGTTTTTTCCAATGGATTATTCGGCTTTTTGAATTCCAAGAGTTGTTTTCAATTCTGCTGTTCTGTATGTTTTCAAAAATATGTATAAGCGAAATCACATAAAACACTTAATTGTTCTTTGCTTTTTGCTGAATCCATTTCAAAATCAATTTTACGTTGTAATCGTTCATTCTACCTGACCTTGGCATTCCGCCACTTGTCTTGTTAACTTGAATATAAAGCCAGCTCCCACTTGGATTAAGCGTATCGATTTCATGTCGCGCAAACAACCTTGCATACGCGACTGAATCATCCAAATCGAGTTGACCTGTTGGGGTCGTACCGGTATGACATCCAGTATTGTTACAATAAGAATTAAAAATAGGAATAACGTGTTGGCTGAATGAAACCACATCTGGAAGTGGTTTCATTAATTCCGCTTTATCATTCTTGCATTGAAAAAAAACAATGGCGATGCTCAGAAAGACAATCGCCATTGTCAAAAACTTATTTGAAAAATATTTTTTGAATCTATTCATTATTCGAAATGGAACATTAAGGGAATGTTATTTGCAATTTGTGTTGCAACCGTTGCATTTACAAATGGCGTAGCATTGCTCTGTGTTTTGAAATTTATACCCTGTAATAAAACGCCATAATCTGCAATGACATGAACAACTTGATCCTGACCACCAACAACAGTGAATGGATTCAATGGAAGCGTCACAGATCGCAACATGGAATTTGTTCCCAACTGATAACTAAAGGGGCTATCAACAGGTCCCAATTGTGCAATTGTTGTGTCTGCTTTTCCTTGAACATTTGCAAACATAAATCCTTGTGCAGTTGAACCAAACCACATGCTTGGATTTTGTATTGCTAAGCAACCTGTGTTTGTTGAAGGATCACTAGCATTTTTTGCTGCATCAATTCCTACATCAAACGAAACATAAGAATAATTACCAGCAGGAACTTGACCCAATGCATAGGGCTCAATGGCAATTGTTTTCAGAATATATGAACCAGCAATTGCATAGGTAGATCCATCTGGTTTATGTAAGACCACATTTGAAATATAAAGCTGTGCAAGATTCATTTCAAAATGACGACCAGTTGCATCTGCACAAACCATTCCAGTATCAGCTTCCGTTGTATCGATGGCTGTATGAATATGTAGGTAAAACATTGCTGTCGTTTCAACGGGTGGCGGAGTTTTATCTTTTTTACAAGAATTCAAAGAGAATAAAACGGCTACAAAAATGAAAACAGAAGAAATTATTTTTATCGAATTTTTCATATTTTTTTTTTAAAATTTGATTATTTCATGTTAAATGTTTTTTGCACTTCAATCATGAATAATCCACTTGTTGACATTTGTGGACCATTCAGATTTTGATAAACTGGAATTCCGAATTCAAATTGAAATCGTGTTCCCTTAAAATCACCTGTCGGTTGAAAGAGATTAAATCCGAATAAAATGCTTGCATGTGACCCTCCGAAATTTGCAGCATTTGCAGCAGGATCATTATACATCAAAATCGCAATACGCGGATCGTAACCTGTGATTTTAGAGGAATAATTCCCTTCCATTCGAGCGGAACAACTTGCATACTTAGAAAATTTATAAGCAAGCCAACTTGTAAGGCAAGCAGAATTTCCCAAGGCATAATATTCCTTATTGGTGGATGGTTTTACATCACCACTTGCTGAAATTCCCCAAGAAAATGATTTGCTTATACCTGAAAAAGCAATACTTGGCAACAAATCCCAAGTGCCAGAACCAAGTTGCATTGGGTAATCCAAAATATTGCCAGTGCCCAGTACCGTTGTGCCTTTTACAGAAACACTTCCTGTTGGAATATTAATTCCCATTCCAAAAGTAATATGGCGATTGCATCGCTTGGAAGCATTATACAAAGCAAAAAGTTTTGTATCGCCAAAACCAGATGATTGGCAGAAGCCAGAATTATTTGTTGTGTCCATCACCATGCTCATTCCCGGCATGCTCATCATTGCACTACCCGACATCATATTCATGGTCATCGTATTCGAAAGATAATTGACAACGCTTATCAGTGTGAGTCGATTTGTAACTCCATACATTCCCATAAGCATGTAATTGTGCATCTTCATTTTATTTGGAGCCATCATATAATTCAGATAAACTTGATCGGTACTGACTTTGTTATCACCAATAAGATTACCCTTCATAAACATATCCATATAACAATACGCAAGCGACCATTCGCCTTTTGCATGAATATGATCCGTCATCACACCAATTGGACTGTGCCCATCAGGACGACAGCAGGAAAAAATTACGGGTTCCTTAATCGTTTTGGAATTTGTTGTGTCTTGACTGAATGCATTTGAAGTTGCACAACAACAAACGACAACAATCAAAACAGATATAGAAAATATCTTGTTTTTTTTCATTGATAAAGTTTTAGAATTATTAACGCACAAATGCAATTGTCAGATAAGAAAGAATGTTTTCAATCTCACCGGCACAAATATTTTGTGAAAATTCAAAAACTTAACTCAATGGCGGACGAAAGATTTCGCTGAGTGTTGGGGAGGAAAATGATTCTGATAAATCAGGGTAAACAAGTTTATTATTGTAAAAACAATTAAGGTTTTGATTTCCTAATTCATTACACATCAAAACAACTTCATTGATAATCTTTAGTGAACTCGGCAAACCCGAATTCTGACTTTGTTGCTCTTCTTTCAATCGTTTTTTCAATTGGCATTTTCCACAACAATGTTTTTCTGGTTTGCCCCGATTTTCACATAAATTCTTTGCGATGAAATCTTGGTTCGCTTTAAACGAAATAAAAATAATTGTAGTGCTGAAGGTTTGAATCAGCATCACAAAAACAAGAAGCGTAGAAATATACCCTCGCATAGACAAAAGTAGCGAAAATAATTTGAATCATTGAATAACTTCAATATCAACCCCGATGTTAAACACCCAAATTCTTGATACTTGAGATTTTCAATTGGGAAAAGTTAAACTTTCACACCTGCCCAAACATTAAAATCAATTCCTCCATTTCAATTGAAATGCTCAAATTCGAAACATAGCAATTAGTGTAATTCAAGTCAAACTGATAAATATCAGGTAATGAATTGTCAATTTGCCATTAATTTAAAATACAATATTATTTTTTTTAATAATTGTTGTAATAATATATGCATGCATAGCATAAATTGCTAATTTTAATCTTCAATTCAGTTTTATGACATCTAAGAAAGAAACCAATTGTTCCCGTATTAAGCAATCATGGCACGCAATTGCTAGGATGTACAACAATGAAGCCATCAAACACAATCTTACCACAACAATAGGCTTCGTGCTTTTACAGATCGATCATAAAGATGGCGTTGCTTCTACTAGCATTGGTCCCTCAATAGGAATGGAGCCAACAAGTCTAACACGAACCATCAATCAAATGGAAGAGAAAGGTCTTATCGTTCGCAAACGCGACAAAAAAGACGCACGTAGAGTGATGATTGTACTTACTGAAAAAGGAAAAGCAAAACGTGAGATTTCAAAAAAAGCGGTAAAAACTTTCAATGAGCAAATTGAAAAGAAAATCGGAACTGCTAAATTGAAAATCTTTTGTGATGTTATCAATGAAATAAATTCAATCGCTGATACTAGAAAATCTTTAGTGAAATAATGTAAATATTTATGAATAGAAACATTAGAAAAGTCGCAGTCCTCGGATCCGGAGTAATGGGTTCCCGCATCGCTTGTCATTTCGCGAATATCGGTCTGGAAGTTTTGTTACTCGATATTGTTCCGAAAGATTTGACTCCTGTAGAACAGCAAAAAGGAAAAACACTCAATGACGCGGTTGTCAGAAATAGAATTGTGAATGATTCTTTACAAGCTGTTCTGAAAATTAACCCCTCACCTATTTACAGGAAATCATTCGTCAATCGAATTACCACAGGGAATTTCGATGATAATTTAAAAGACATTTCAAATTGCGACTGGATAATTGAAGCCGTCGTTGAACGACTGGATATCAAACAACAGGTTTTTGAAAAAGTTGAGAAATTCAGAAAGACAGGAACACTAATTACAACCAACACTTCTGGAATTCCAGTTCACCTACTGACACAAGGACGTTCTGAAGATTTCAGAAAACATTTTTGCGGAACACACTTTTTCAATCCTCCTCGTTATTTAAAATTACTCGAAATAATTCCAGGACCAGAAACAAAACAGGACATCATCGATTTCTTTTTGCATTACGGAGAATTGTACCTAGGAAAAACAACTGTGTTGTGCAAGGATACTCCTGCTTTCATTGCCAATCGTGTTGGAGTTTATTCCATCATGGCTCTTTTTCATTTAGTTGAAAAAATGGGATTAACTGTTGAAGAAGTGGATAAATTAACTGGACCAGTTCTTGGTCGTCCAAAATCGGCAACGTTTAGAACTACAGATGTTGTTGGATTGGATACGCTCATTCATGTAGCGAATGGTGTTTATGAGAATTGTCCAAATGATGAAGCAAGAAATTTATTTGTTCTTCCTGGATATGTAGCAAAACTCGGAGAGAACAAATGGTTGGGTGATAAAACTGGACAAGGTTTTTACAAAAAGGTAAAAGGAGCAAATGGCAAAAGTGAAATTCTTGCTCTCGATTTGAAAACATTGGAGTATCGTCCACAAGTGAAAGTGAAATTTGCAACACTTGAAGCGACAAAACCAATTGAGAATTTGCGCGAACGAATGAAAGTTCTTGTTGCTGGAAAAGATAAGGCAGGTGAATTTTACCGTACATCATTCTTCGGATTATTCGTTTATGTTTCCAATCGCATTCCTGAAATTGCTGATGAACTTTATAAAATTGACCAAGGAATGTCTGCAGGTTTTGGCTGGGAACTTGGACCATTTGAAGTGTGGGACGCAATAGGAGTTGCAGATGCAGTGAAAGCAATGGAGGCCGCTGCGATAAAACCAGCTCAATGGATTTATGACATGCTTGCTTCAGGCGCAAAATCATTTTACAAAAGTGAGAATGGCAAGAAATTATTTTATGACGTTCCTACAAAATCGTACAAAATAATTCCGGGAACGGAAGCCTTCATCATGCTTGATTCCATTCCAGAATCAAAAGTGGTTTGGAAAAACTCTGGAACAACTCTTACCGATATCGGTGATGGAATTCTCAATTTGGAGTTTCACACAAAGATGAATACACTTGGTGGAGAAGTTTTGCAGGGAATAAATACTGCGATTGACATTGCAGAAAAAGATTATCGTGGATTGGTGATTTCAAATGAAGGTGGAAATTTTTCTGCAGGAGCAAATCTCGGAATGGTATTCATGTTTGCCGTTGAACAAGAATGGGATGAATTGGATTTTGCTGTTAGAGCATTTCAATCGACCACTTCTCGTGTGAGATATTCTTCCATTCCAGTTGTTGCTGCTCCTCACAACATGTGTTTAGGTGGTGGAACAGAAATTTGTTTACATGCCGATGCAGTTGTTGCACACGCAGAAACGTATATGGGATTGGTTGAATTTGGTGTTGGTGTAATTCCCGGCGGTGGTGGAACAAAAGAATTCGCAGAGCGACTTTCCGATCAATTGCATGAAGGTGATGTGGAATTGAATGCTTTCCGTGATCGTTTTTTGACGATTGGACAAGCGAAAGTTTCCACTTCAGCTTACGAAGCTTTTGATTTGGGTTATTTGCGTGAAGGAAAAGACAGAGTTGTACTATCACGCAACCGTTTATTGGCAGAAGCAAAAGCAGAAGCAATTCGCTTGGCGGATGAAGGCTATACTAAACCAGTTCCTCGCACTGACATTCGTGTGCTTGGACGAAACGCGCTCGGACTGGCTTACTTGGGTGCTGACAGTTTCTATGCTGGAAAATACATGTCCAAACACGATCTACTGATTTCACAGAAATTGGCGTGGGTATTGTGCGGTGGTGATTTATCACAACCTACATTGGTCAGTGAACAATATTTATTGGATTTGGAAAGAGAAGCATTCTTATCACTTTGTTCGGAAAGGAAAACATTGGAAAGAATGCAATCCATATTAACAGGGGGAAAAGTATTACGGAATTAAGGGGGTATTGAGTATTTAGTATTGAGTATTGAGTATTGAGACAGACTATGAAAAGTTAATGGAATATAAATAATACTATGCATCAATTTAAGGAATTAAAAATCTGGCAGAGGGCAATTGATTTGACAGTTGACGTTTATAAAATAACTTCTAAACTTCCAAAAGAAGAAGTTTATGGGCTTACTTCTCAAATGAGAAAATGTGCTGTTTCTATTCCATCGAATATTGCTGAAGGGGCTGGAAGAAACACGAAAGGAGAATTCAACCAATTTCTTGGTATTTCGAATGGATCTTCTTATGAATTAACAACACAGTTGGTAGTTGCATCAAAATTGAAATTATTATCAGAAGAAGCTTGCGAACCAATTCTGAAAGAGTTGGAAGCACTCCAAAAGATGACATACAAATTACAATCCACATTAAAATAATTATCTCAACACCCAATACTCAATACTAAATACTCAATACTAAAATGAACGCATACATCATAGCAGGTCTTCGCTCAGCAGTTGGGAAATCATCCCGAGGAATGTTTCGCTTTCTTCGTCCCGATGATCTTGCGGCGCAAGTGATTCGTCAAGTCGTTGCACAAATTCCGAATTTGGATAAAAACAGAATCGACGATGTAATGGTCGGTAATGCAATGCCAGAAGCTGAACAAGGTTTGAACATTGGAAGATTCATTTCTTTGATGTCACTCGATACAGACAAAGTTTCTGGCATGACCATCAATCGTTTTTGCGCATCGGGATTGGAAACAATTGCGATGGCATCAGCAAAAATTCATGCTGGACTTGCGGATTGCATTATTGCAGGTGGCGTTGAATCGATGAGTTTGATTCCGAATGGAGGATGGCGCGTGATTCCAAATTTTGAAATTGCAGATAAAAATCCAGATTGGTATTGGGGAATGGGATTGACAGCTGAAGCGGTTGCAAATGAATTCAATATTTCCAGAGAAGATCAGGATGCTTTCGGATTTGCATCACATCAAAAAGCAATTGCAGCAATAAAGGAAGGAAAATTCAAAAGTGGAATTGCACCAATTAAAGTGAATGAGATTTTTCTGGATGCAAACAACAAACGTCAAACTCGCGAAACAATTTGTGATACCGATGAAGGTCCACGTGCTGATACATCCATCGAAGCGCTTGCAAAGTTAAAACCTGTTTTCGCTGCTGATGGAAGTGTAACTGCTGGAAATTCTTCCCAAACTTCCGATGGAGCTGCATTTGTAATTGTAGTGAGTGAACGTATGTTGAAAGAATTGAATGTTCAACCAATTGCTCGCTTAGTGAGTTATGCAACTGCTGGTCTTCCTCCACGCATTATGGGAATGGGTCCAGTTTATGCAATTCCAAAAGCATTGGAAAAAGCAGGATTAAAAATGGATCAAATTGATTTGATTGAATTGAATGAAGCATTCGCATCACAATCCATTGCTGTTACACGTGAATTAAAATTGAATACGGATATTCTGAATGTAAATGGTGGAGCGATTGCATTGGGACATCCACTCGGTTGTTCAGGAGCTAAACTATCTGTACAGTTATTCCATGAATTACGCGCAAGGAAAAAGAAATACGGACTAGTGTCTATGTGCGTAGGGACTGGTCAGGGTGCGGCAGGTATATTTGAACTGCTGGGGTAGTATTGAGTATTGAGTATTGAGTATTGAGTATTGAGTATTGAGACTAAAGAAATAAAATGGGTGAATTAAGTACATATAAAACATTAGAGGAAAAAGAGAAAATCTTTTCTGTTGTTAATTTTGAAACTAAATCGCAGGTCGATGATTTCTTGAATAACTTAGAAACCAATAAAAAATACATTTGGCGAGGTTCTGCACAAGCCAATCATAAATTATATACATCACTTCAGCGCTTTTGGATTATTAATGATATGGCGAATCAAAATGAAAATGTTGAGGAATATTTAAATTATGTCTGCAAGGAAGCTTTATTGTGGCATGGAGGGTTATTTAAAAGATACATTGAAAATATAAGCGGTGATAAACATCCAAGTATTTTTTCAATACTGAGCGTTTTAAGGCATCATGGAACTGCAACTCCCTATACTGATTGGACAAGAAATCCTTTAATAGCTTTGTTTTTTGGATCTGAGGGAAAAGCTCGAGAAAGTTCAAATCAAATTGAAAATTATTTTTCATTATATGCTATTTCCGAAGATCACACTTTTGTGAAAATGAGTGCTAAGGATTATTCATACAATCCGAAAGAAATGGAATATATTCACAAAACAATCCAAGAAGAATCTATAAACAAAGTTGAATTCGCTGAATTACTCGGAGTTTCAGTTGAAGAACTCAATAACAAGATTTTAGTGAGAAAACAGTTATCAGTACCGGCTCTGTTTAAATATTCTACATCTACTGAACACGCAGCTGTCTTCAGAATAGAAGACTTCCCTGGTGATGAGTTTTCTTGGGGAGTCAATAATAATTTAAATATTATTAATCAAGAAGGGTTATTTCTTTTTAATATTCATCCCACAAAACCATTAGAAGAAACTATAGGGCTTCTTATGGAACATTATGCTATTAAAGGAACTAATACGCCAAATATCCCTAAGGAAGTTAGAGACAAGAAAGTCGAAGAAATTAACAAAGGAATTATCTGTTATAATTTCCATAAAAGGTTATCAACTTATATTAAAAATGAACTCCGAAAATATAAACCAAAGATCACACAGGATTATCTATTTCCAAGTTTCAATGATCTTTCCTCTTTCACACAAAATTCCTACATGGAAAAGAAACAAAAATAAACTCAATACTCAATACTCAATACTCAATACTAACAACCATGAGCGACGCAATTAAAGGAGGAGAATTCCTCATCAAAGAAACCAAAGCAGCTGACATTTTTATTCCTGAAGAATGGGATGAAGAATCATTGATGATGGCGCATTCTTCGCGTGAATTTCTTGAAAAGGAAGTTTACCCGAATCTAGATCGTATCGATGCACAAGAAGAAGGGTTCATGCCTGGTCTTCTCGAAAAAGCTGCAGAATTAGGTTTGCTTGGCATTTCTGTTCCTGAGGAATATGGCGGATTTGGAAAAGATTTCAAAACATCTATGCTCACAACAGAAGTTGTTGGTGCAGGATATTCATTCGCAGTTGCAATTTCCGCTCATACAGGAATTGGAACTTTACCGATTTTATATTATGGAACAGAAGAGCAGAAAAAGAAATATATTCCAAAACTCATCAGTGGAGAATGGAAATCAAGTTATTGTTTGACGGAACCAAATGCAGGATCAGATGCAAATTCTGGAAAAACAAAAGCAGTTCTTTCTGCTGATGGAAAACATTACCTCATCACTGGACAGAAAATGTGGATTACCAATGCGGGATTTGCTGATCTGTTTACTGTATTTGCGAAAATTGATGAAGATGAAAATCTCAGTGCATTCATCATTGAAAAAACTTTCGGAGGAATTACCCTCAATCCGGAAGAACACAAAATGGGAATCAAGGGAAGTTCTACACGACAAGTGTTTTTCAATGACTGTAAAGTTCCAGTTGAAAATCTTTTATCTGAAAGAGGAAATGGATTTAAGATTGCAGTAAATATTCTGAACATTGGTAGAATAAAATTGGCAGCAGCAACAGTTGGTGCGTCGAAAGAAATTATTTCAAATGCAACAAAATATGCAACGGAGCGTCAGCAGTTCGGTCGTCCGATTGCAAAGTATGGTGCTATAAAACACAAACTTGGTGAAATGGCAGCACGAACTTATGCAGTAGAAGCTGCTTTGTATCGTGCAGCACAAAATACGGATGACGCAATAAAGGCATTGCAAGCGAGTGGCATGGATGATGCAAAAGCCAAACTGAAAGGTGTTGAACAATTTGCTGCTGAAGATGCAATTTTGAAAGTTCATGGTTCTGAAGTGTTGGATTTTGTTGTCGATGAAGGTGTGCAGATTTATGGTGGCATGGGATATTCAGCGGAAGCGCCAATGGATCGTGCCTATCGCGATGCCCGCATCAATAGAATTTTTGAAGGTACAAATGAGATAAACAGAATTCTCACTGTAGATATGTTGTTGAAACGTGCGATGAAAGGTGAGTTAGATTTGATGGGGCCCGCTACAAAAGTTGCTGCAGATTTAATGGCAATTCCTGATTTCGGAACGCCAGACAATTCTCTTTTCGCTGCTGAAAAACGTGCCATCGCAGGGTTCAAAAAAGCAACATTGATGGTTGCAGGAGCGGCAGTTCAGAAATTGATGATGCAAATGGCGAAAGAGCAAGAAGTGTTGATGAATATTGCTGACATGCTTATCGAATTATATGCAGCAGAATCCATTCAACTTCGAGTAGAAAAATTAGTTTCATTAAGAAGCGAAGAAACTTGTTCAGCGCAAATTGACATGATGCGTACAATTATTTATGATGCAGCAGATAAAATTGCGAAGGCAGGAAAAGACGCTATCAATAGTTTTGCAGAAGGAGATGAACAACGCATGATGTTGATGGGCTTGCGAAGATTCACGAAAGTTGATCCTTATAACGTGAAAGAATCTCGTAGAAGAATAGCGGACAAATTGTTGGATGCTGGAAAATATTGCTTCTGATTTCGTAACTTCATTACATGAAAAAATCATTCCTACTGATCATAACCATCCTTTTGCCATTTGCATTTCTTCAAGAGAGCTGCAAAAAGGATGGTTATGCCAATGCTGTTAAAGGGCAGTACCTTTTCACTGTTACCGACTCAACTTTTGACACGAATTCCCCGCTCCAAATTGCAACACATGACTATTCAGGCAGTGTAACAAGAATAAAATTCAGAAAAGTACAGATTGATTACGATGCGAATAGATCGATAACAAGAAAGTTAGACAATCTCGGCGCAATCATTCCGGAGGAAATAAGTAATCACGAAAGCGGAAAGTTCGAGGGAAAGAATTTTATTTATCATCTTGATAGTACAACTGCCACTGGTTGGTGGTCGATAAATGTTGTAGGCATAAAACAATAAAAAGCACTTCAACTTTTCAGTCGTGCAAACATAAAAACTTTCAGCAAGGAGATTTTATAATGCAAATGCAACGTCGAGTCCGTGCTGGGTTTAATTTTCTTGCTCCATTTTACGATTTTTTTTCATTCCTGTTTTTCGGAAATTCAATTCTGAATTCACAAAAATTCTTGTTACAGGAATTGAAAAAATGCAAAAACGTCCTTGTATTGGGTGGTGGTTCTGGAAAACTTTTGATGGAATTAATAAAACGTGATGTAGCAGAACAATGTTGTTACGTTGACATTTCCAACAAAATGATTGCCCTAGCTAAGAAAAGGTTAGAAAAAGAATTTTCCAAAAAAATAAAATCGGTGAATTTTATTTGTGGTTCAGTGAACGACATTGACGAAAAACAAAAATTTGACCTAATCATCACCCCTTACATTCTTGATTGTATAACTCAAGAAAACCTCTCTCCTATTTTGCAGCAATTAAAATCGCATCTGCTTCCAAATGGCAAATGGTTATTTATCGATTTCAATATTCCCAAAAACAGCAATGCTAAACCCTTTTCATTCGCAAGAGTTCGCATAATGTATTTTGGGTTTAATATTATTTGCGGACTTGGAATAAAACAACTTCCAGATTTCGAAAAAGAGTTTTTAAAATTGAATTTCCTTGCAGAACATGAAAATTACTTTCTCCGCGAATTTCAAGTTGCAAGAATCTATAAGAAAACAGAAGGTTGAATTGAAGAAGAAAAAAAACTAAGCACTGCAAGGTTTTCGCACGTCAATAAAAGTCAAATACCAACTTCCGTCTATCAACGAAAAATAAAAAATAAAATTATCTGTGTTGATGACTGTTCTGGTAATTGTAGAAGCAAGTTGTCCCACTTCCTTGTCAACATCAGCTGTAAGTCCTGCATGCTTCCAGATTTTTTCGGCTTCAAACACATTTTGCATGGATGTAAAACAACCGGATTTAGAATAGAAATTCTTGCTATTGCAATCAATCTTTGGTAAGTCTTCCTCCTTCGGCACATTCATCATTGCATTTTTGTCGAAAGGAATTATGCTTTTTCCCAATGCATTCTTGTATTCTGAAATCTTCAACACTTTTGTGAATTGCGGCATTGCTCCTTCAGAATGAATAATCCACAATCCATGTTTTGGATGGATGACTACATTAAACAAAGAATCATTACCCGTAATGGCCGCATGCGCAAATGCACTATAAAACCAATTGAATTGCTTAATATCTGAAGCTGGGGGAAGATCTTCCTGCAATGCTTTTTTCAAGGAATCTCTTCTGGAAAGAGAATCCCTAGTATTTGAAGAATTATTTTCAGCAGTATTGCATGCCGAAATAATCAGCATGAAAAAAAACAGAATCCTATTATTCATTTTCTTCAGGTATAATATCAGAATAAATTATTTTCTTAGGTGATTTCACTGCAAATATCAGGTAGAAAATTGTAACCACCGCCATTAAAGATGCCAATAAAAAAACAAATAGGGGACTCGTGAAAGTCCATATCAATCCAGCCATTACACTTGCAATTAAGGTGGAAATGCTCATCATACCAGCAAAAAAACCAAGGGCAATTCCTTTTTCCTCCTTTTTGCAAAGTACACTCACCCATGCTTTCGAAATCCCTTCAGTGCACGCAGAATAAATTCCATAAATCACAAAACATCCGAGGACAAAAAACAAATTTGAAAAATAACCTGCCGAGGCAATTGCCATTCCTCCATAAGCCAAGGCAAAACAGAAATATCCGATCAACAACATTCTTTTAGGACCGAACTTGTCAGAAAAAAATCCTGCAGGATATGAAAATGCAGAATAAATAAGATTATAGAAAATATAACAACCTACTACCAACATGTCACTGTTGACTTGAAAAGTTCCGAATGTAATTCCTTTGAGGAAAATAAATTTCACCATCAATAAGAGAAACATATCTGAACTATTGAATAAAGTAAAAGCAACAATTCCTGCAACTAGTTTTCTATAAGCAGGATTTGAATTTTTCCAATAGGAAAATGATGAAAGTGGTGATGGTGGCAATCCCTTTACTTTTGCTTGTGATCGTTTTTCTTTAATCAAGAAAAGCAACAAGACACAAAGCAAACCGGGTATTAATGCATAGAGAAATAATGATTTGTAGCTTTCTCCTTTATGAAAAAACAGCCAAGCCAAAGCGAGAGATGGTCCGATAACTGCACCGGAAGTATCGAGTGCCCTATGAAAACCAAATATTTTTCCTCTTGTTTCAGGTCCACCAATATCGGCCAGCATTGCATCACGTGCGCCTGTACGAATTCCTTTTCCAAGGCGATCGGATGAACGCATCAACATCGCCCAAGGTGCTGATGCAAAAAGTGCGAGAAGTGGTTTGCTTATTGCGCTTAATAAATAACCAAAACGAACAAAAGGCAAACGCATGCCTCTTCTATCCGACCATTCACCAAACCATCCCTTTGTCAATCCAGCAATTGCTTCTGCCAATCCTTCTAAAATTCCAATCCAAATGGCACCATAACCAATACTTGCCATATACAAGGGAAGAACTGGATAGAGTAATTCTCCCGCAATATCATTAAGCAGGCTAACCGCCGAAAGAACAATAACTGTTTTAGTAAGCCAGTTTTTCAAGGTTCTTTTACAATTTTAACAATACAAAGCTAATGTTAAAGATGACCATTCGCGTTTTGGCACTAATATTGTCATATTCAATCTAAACTAAAAAAAACACCATGAAAAAGTTAGGCTTCCTTTTCGCATTTTCAACACTATTTGTTCTTGCTGCATCAGCTCAGTCTGATCCAAAAGCAAAACCAACAACAACCACAACAACGCAACCTGCAACACGTGGCGGATCTAGTACAACAACTCCAGCCGAAACTACATCTACAAGCACAACAGCAAGCACCTCAAGTAAAACTTCTACAACACCGAAAAAAGCTCCTTTGGTGAAAAAGAAAATTTCAAAAACTGCAACTGCTGCACCTGCTTCTTCAAAACCATCGAAGAGTCCAAGCACTGCAACTCCGAAATAATTTTTTGATACATCCCCTCAACTCTCTTCGGTTTTCTGGAGAGAGTTTTTTTTTGCTTTTCCAAAAAACTTATTTTCTGAAAGTGACCTAAAATCGTAATGGCCTATTTAATTTCAGCCAAATCCATTTGGCATGAAGGACATTTTCCAGGAGCAGCATAAGTCTTTTCACCCTCACATTTCATTGGACATTGATATTTGACAGCAGCGACTTCATTTCCTGATTTCGGTGCAGCAGGAGCAACAACGGCTGTGCTGTCATTTGTAGTCTTCGATGCATTGTTATTGCAAGAAGACAAGGAAGCAATTAGGATTAAACTAGAGAATACTATTTTTTTCATGATTACATTATTTGGATTGATTTATTACAAATTTCAGAAATGAAAATTCTTACTTGCTTACTTTTTCTTCTCCAAATCCATTCCGCATTTCGGACATTTTGCAGGAACTGCTGAAGTAACTTCAGGATGCATTGGACAAACATAAATCTCCGCTGTTTTATCCGTTGGTTTTACAATACCTGATTTATAAGCGAAGAATCGATATGACATTCCAATTGTCATTTGGAAATGAGATGCCACTTGCGAATAATTCACATATTGATAGAGTGGAATCTCAGTAAGTCCATACACAGTAAAAGATTTGTAACTGTAACTCAATTGAGGAACGAAAAACACTTTTACTGCCCCTGTCGCTTTTGGATCAACGCCGTATAAAGCAACCATGTCAATGTTTTTATCAACTTGCATTTTTGCTACATGTTCTCCTTTTATCTGAACGGTAACGCCCAATTTTTTGAAAAATGTTTTTCCCATAAAAATTCCGACGCTTGAATAATCACCAAATTTTTGACCAAGCGGATTAAATCCTTTTCTTACATATAGGACATTTGCAAAAACTCTAAAATTCTTCAGAGGATATCCACGAAAAAAGAATCCATAAAAAATAAAATCGTTAGAACCATTTGTAGGTTGAACTGTTGGTCCCATAGTGGCCCATGTATTGTGACCATTATATGGATTTCTATAAACAATACTTGAATCGTTATATTTTCCCAATGGAATCTTATAACCCATTCCTAAAGTAATTTCAGTTCGCTTTTTTTCAGATGTGTGATTCAATACATCATAACGAGGAAATAAAATAAGATCTCCAATTCCCGAGGAATGAGAAGTGTCATCTAAAATTCCAATTTGAGTTTTATTCAGAAAATATCCTGACTCAACTGACATGGTGAAATCCTTAGTAACACCATACGCCAATCTAAAATAGAGATAATCACTTTTAAAACTTTTAATTGCTGAAATGGTATCAACATCTCCAGCCAAATATTTATTTGTACTGATTGTTTGATAATTAACACCCACTTCCATTTGCCTGTCAAGTAAAACTCCCTGTGAAGCACCGCCCGCAATTGGGCTTCCGCTACCACCTGAACAACAACCTTGGGAATTAATTTTGGTTGAAATAAAAAGCGTTAAAGTGACTAATAGAATTGAGCGCATGTGTTGTTATTTTGAAAAAGATTTAGAAATAAGGTCTACATTATTTTAGAAAAAAAAAAACGCTCGCCATTTTCAATAAATTTCTAATTTGCCACTATGAATTTTACAGTTTGAGCAGTTCCTCCATTATTCAACCGGACAAAATAAATTCCATTATTGAAACCTGTAAAGTCAAGTTCAGTTTCGTGTTTACCGATTGTCTGTTTTGCAACAAGGATGCTTTTCACTTTGGATCCGAGCACATTGAAAATATCAATTGTCACATCAGCATTTTGTGTCAATGAATAATTCAAAACTGCAGCATTTCCATTTACAGGATTTGGAAACAAATTTATTGCAGCAAGTGAATTACTATTTTCATTTACGCTCAACAACAAAGCTGTATTAATTGCAGTTTGTAAAGCTCCAACACTAACGGTTCCGTTTACATTGAAATAAACTGTATGATTAGGTCCTCCCAAAACAACAGTTTTCTGCATTGACGAACCAGGCCCGCCATAATCCGCCATACTTACCAAAGCATTAGAAAAAACAGCATTCGTTGTAATTGCATTTGTAGTTGCCCAACTGGTAATCGTGTTACATGGAGTGTCAGCATAATCATCAGTCAAATAAAATTTCACAATTCCAGGATTGGACGAGGCATACCCCAACACAGTATTTGAAACGGTCAATGCAACAGGAATACAAGCATTGCACGGCATCACCCATGTTATCACAATTACTTTTCCTGCATTGAGTTCTGTAAACAAATCGTGATTGGTAGCAGCACAATCATTACAATTAAAATTAACTGCAGTTTGTGCAAAACAAGAAAGCGAGAAAAACATTCCAGCTATAATTGAAAGTATAGATTTTTTCATTGTAATTTATTTATGGTTTGTGAGCAATTGGATTCAATATAAAGTTAGATGTTTTGTGTGTGGCAATGCAAATTTTAACAACATAAATACGAATGCTTCTTTCGTTTTTCATTGGAGTTTTGGAATTAATTCCAATAACAAGTCAAGATGAGTGTTCGACATATTCGATTTTGTAAACTCCATTTGATTTACATTCCTTCCATTTTTTTCATTTTGGGTCTTCCTGCTTTTTCCTCATCGTTCAAAGGATATTCTCCTCTTTTAAAAACATAATCGCTATAAATAAGATAAGCTCCTGAAACCACCACAACTTCTCCAAGGCGAATACCAGAAGTAATTTCAACTTGCGTTTGTGTTTGAATTCCAATTTCAACTTTCCGCGCTTCAAAAGACCCATCCGGATTACGCATCCAGATATGAGAAAACTTTCCATTTTGAAGAACCGCCTCAGCAGGAAGTGTAACTGCACTGTGGGATTTCGATTTCAAAACAACAGACGCCATCATTCCTGGAACAAATTTTCTTTGAGGGTTCGGAATGTTGACCCGAATCAAACTGATTTTTGATTCAGACTGAAATTCAGGATTCATAAAATCAACCGTTCCGTCAATCACCTCCTCTGGAAACGCTTCAGTTGTAACAATTACATGATCTCCTTCACTTAATCCGTTCATATCACTTGCATAAATTTGTGCTTCAACCCATAACGAATGCAAATCCGCAAGTTTGAAAATCACACTTCCCTCATCCACATAATCACCCTCCTTATTCGGAATATCAGTAATTGTCCCTGAAACTTTACTGTAAATTGGAGTTACTATTTCCGCCTCATTCCCCTTTGCAAGATTTCCTATTTGATCTTCTGTCAGGCCCCACAACAGCAATCGATTTTTCGAAGACATCTTTAACGCATTATTACCTGCAGCAATATATTCCTCCTCTGCAAGCATCAGATCTCGACTATAAATTTCATAAATAAGATCACCAACTTTGACTTCTTGCCCAGGTATTTTATAATACAACTTTTCAATTCGTCCTGCAAAACGAGAAGAAATCTCTTGCACAAGATTTTCATTTACCGCCACAATTCCTGTCAATGTCTTTTCATCAAACACAGTACCCATTCTCACCGTATCGGTAGTAATGTTGCCCAATTTTATCTGATCCTTGCTGAGTTTTATCAAATTCCATTTTGAATTGTCAATGGTTGTTTTTGCCAATGGCATTTTACAGATCGGACATAAACCTGGAAGTTTTTCCATCACCTGCGGATCCATGGAGCAAAGGTAAAATTCATCTTCACGCAAAATTTCCTTCGGCTTGCTGTTGCACGAAACCAAAATCACAAAAAGTATCGAAATAAAATATTTACTCATCACTTTTCAATTTAATAAAACTCTCACTGTCGGAAAGGAAATGTCCCTCCACCGCAACCTTATCCGCTTCCGTCAATCCATCGGCAATTTCAATCATTCCTCCTACCAATAATCCAGTCTCCACTTTCTTTGCCTTAAAAAACCCATCGTCTGAAACCCAAACAATTTTATTTTTACCCAAATCAACAACTGCAGTCACGGGAATCCAAAGTGTTTGCAAACTGTCAGAATAAATTTTAGCATCGACAAGACTTCCCGTTTTATGCATGTGTTCACTTTCCTTAACATCAACTCTTGCTATAAGTGTTTTTGAATTGCTGTTGAACATGGGTTCAATAAAACCTATAGTACCATTCATTATCATAGAGGAATCGCCATTGATATAATAGGATACTTTTTGTTTGAGTTTGACTTTTCCAATATCCGCCGATTTGATTTGCAGCAGAGCAATCATTTTTGTTGGATTAACAATATTGAATAAGGCTTGGCCACTTTCAATGTACATTCCTTCTCGAATTCCCAGAATTGGATTTTTTTGCAAATCACCAGTTGGCATGTTCGAATCCGACAATTCATGAATGTGTCCCTCATATTTTGAATAAACAGGAATGGAATGCATTATTTTCCCTGAACTTTCTATTTGATGAATTTGTTCATTGGTCAATTGAAGCAGGACTAATTTTTGTCGAGCAGCATTCAGTAATCCAACATCATCCGCTGAATTTTTTAAAATATAAATCAAGTTTTCCTGTGCCGTAATAAGATCAGGACTGTAAACCTCAAAAAGAATTTCCCCCTTTTTTACAGGCTGATAATTATACTTGACAAACAATTTTTCTATTCTACCAGAATAACGAGAAGAAACATCCCAAGTGGAATAATTATCGTAGTTAATATAACCAGTTGCTTCAGTGAAAATTGGCATTGATTTAAAAACAGGATTAATGATATTCACTTGCGAAAGAACACTTGTAGAAACCGGTTGCAAAACTGCCTTAAGTAAATCATCTGGGTTTTTCAAAACCAATTTCATTCCATTGCATTCCGGTTTAGGACAAACACCCGGATGATCCTGCTGTACATCTGGATGCATCGGACAATAATAAACAACAGCAATAGTGCTATCCTGCGATTGCTTTTTTCCACCGCCTGCTTTACAGGAAGAAGACAAAACAATAACCATCCCAATAATTATCGAGACAGCTATCATTCCGAAACGTTGCATCCTTAACAACATCAAACTATTGCATTTGCATTTCTTTTTCATAATCAACTTGGACATTCAATAATAACTGAAGGTGATTCAGATATTCCAGCTGCGCCATTTGTAAATCATTATAAGCCAATAAAACCATTGAAAGACTTCCTGTATTTTGTCCGTAGGCAAGCAGATTTGCCTCCACACTTTTTTGATATGCGGGAATGATTTTTTTGGAATAATTATCTGTTTGCAGATATTCTGAATTCATATTTATCGAAAGCATCTTTATCTTTTGATAAGTCATGTTCACCATGTTCTGCTTGATTTGCTCGTCTGCAATAATGTTGTATTTCATTGCATTTACATTGCTCTTATAACCACGAGCCGACCAGGAAGCAAATGGAATAGTCATGGTTCCCATAATGGAAAACATATTTGGCATTCGCGTTTCCATTGGCATTGGTCCCGTTGCTGTATACATCACCTGTTTTTCAAAAACCTCAAAATGTTCAAACTTCAAACCGAAAGTTGGTCGGCCCTGCAAACTCATCATGGTTTGATTTAATGTCATGGAATTAATTATGGCATTCATTTGCATAATGTCACTTCTCCTGTGCTCAATGGAATCTTTCATTAATGGAATCAAGTTTCTGTAATTTTTCAAAATATTATTCGTGTCAATGGAAAACGTCCGATCAACATCCACATTCATAAGAAAATTCAGATTGACAAGATTATTCTTGATATCACTTGCATCTCGCACAAGCTGCAATTCCTTGTCGCCCAATTTTGCCTTAAGCATATAAATGGAAGCCATATCTCCACTTCCAGTTGCCATTTGTTTTTCCGCCAAATCAATCATGGAGTTAAGGATCCGAATATCTTGATTAATAATTTCCGAATCCTTTTGCGCAATGTATATTCCGAAATAAGCGGATTTTGCTTCTGAAAAAAGTTTATTTTTTTCATAACCAAATTCATTCAACTGAATTTGTGAAAGTGATGACAAATAATTTCCTTCAGCTTTATTGAGTTGCTTATTGGGAAATTCCTGCATGAGTGAAAACCTCACTGTTCCATTATAGAAATTATTAAATGAGTAAGGATTTTTATCAAACTCAAGTCCAACACTTGGTGGCATCCATGCATTTGCAGAAGGAACCAATGCGTTGGCAGCATTTATTTTACTCTTGTAAGAAAGAAGAAGTGGATTGTTTTTTTCTATAGAATCCAGAATACTTTTCAAAGGCACCACTTGCGCACTTACAAAAGTGCAGAAGAGCATGCTCAATAAAAGAAAAATGTTCTTTTTCATGACTTAATGTTTTATTGCAGATTCAACCATATCCATTTTTCCGAATCTATTCAGTTCATATCTTTTTGTCATTTCAAAAACAACTGGTGTTGTAAGCAATACGTGAATGGAAGAGGTGAACACACCACCTATCATTGGTAAAACAATTGGAATCATCACATCACTTCCAACACCATGTGACCAGAGTACAGGAATCAAACCGAAAAGCGCAACGCAAACAGTCATGATTTTCGGTCGCAATCGTTGTGCGGCTCCACGATAAACATATTCTCTTAAATCTTCATCACTAATTGTTGCACGCGAATTTCCTTTCAACAAAACCAATTCATTCATGGATTCATGCAAATAAATTACCATGAAAATTCCGGTTTGAACAGCAATACCAAATAGTGCAATAAATCCAACCGCCACTGCAACAGATAAATTCACATCATAGAAATAAATCATATAAACACCACCAATCAATGCAAATGGCACAGTGATAATACTGAAGAACGCTTCGCGCAAGGATTTGTACACCATATACAAAACCAGAAAAATGATAAACAATACGATCGGAATAATAATTTTCAAAGTGTTGGTTGCGCGAATTTGATTTTCCCATTGCCCACTCCACTCAATAAAATATCCTTTAGGAAGTTTCTTAATGGTGGAATCAATTTTTGTCTTTGCACTTTCAACCGTGCTGCCCAAATCACTTCCTCTTACATTGAAAAGTACTGTTCCCCTCAACAATGAATTTTCCGATTGAATCATTGGAGGGCCTTCTGAAATTGAAATGTCCGCAACAGCAGAAAGTGGAATTGGCCCAAAACTTTTTGTTTGAACGATTGTTCTCTTCATTGCCTCAATTGAATTTCTGTAATCTTGTGCCAATCGCGCATTCACGCTATATCGTTTTCTTCCTTCAATTGTTGTTGTGAGATTCGTACCACCAATCAATGCTTCAATAACCATATTGACATCATCGATATTCAATCCGTAACGACCAATTTCCGCTTTGTTGATTTTGATGTCAATATATTTTCCACCCGTAATTGGTTCTGCATATAGATCTTTTACCCCATTCATTCCCGTCAAAGCTTGCTTCACGCGTTGTGCAATGATATTGATCGTATCAAGATTATCTCCCAGGATTTTTATTCCAACATCCGTCCGAATACCAGTCGAAAGCATATTGATTCGATTGATGATCGGTTGTGTCCATCCGTTTATTGTCCCCGGAATTTGAAGCTTTGCATTGAGTTCATTTATGATATCCTCTTTTGTGATTCCAACTCTCCATTCATTTTTCGGTTTCAACAAAATAATTGTTTCAATCATGCTGATTGGAGAATTGTCCGTTGCCGTATTCGCCCGCCCGGCTTTTCCCAAAACATTTTTCACTTCAGGGACACTCTTGATGATTTTATCTTGTACCTGAAGAATTCTTTTTATTTCCGAATTGGAAGCATCTGGCATCGTAACAGGCATGAATAAAATACTTCCCTCGTCCAATGGTGGCATGAATTCCGTTCCCAATTTCATGATCATAGGAATGGTAACCAAGAGTGCAACACAATTTATCATAATGGTCAACCATCTCCATTTCAAACAAAACTTGATGACAGGAGAATATAATTTTTGAAGAAATCGGTTGACAGGATTTTTTGTTTCAGCCTTGAACTTTCCTTTAAGAAAAAAAGAAATGAGAACAGGCACTAATGTCACTGCAATAAATGCATCAATGATGAGAATAAACGTTTTGGTCCATGCAAGTGGGGAAAATAATTTTCCTTCTTGTCCCGTCAAAAGAAACACAGGCAGGAATGACGCCACAATAATAATTGTGGAATAGAAAGCTCCTTTTCCAATTTGCTTGCACGCCTGCTCAATAATTGAGATGCGTTTTTCTTCTGTATGTTTTGTCTCTTCGTTCACTTCAATTATTTCTTTTCAACTTTTTCCAAATCCATATTACATTTCGGACAAATACCTGATTTGTCGGAAGTAACTTCTGGATGCATTGGGCATTGATAAAATGTTGCACCTGAGTTAAGCTTAGCGGTATCAATCGCTATAAATTTTGCCGAATCGTTTGCTGCTTTATTCGTTGAAGAATTCGAGCATGCACTGAAAACAATTAACAGGACTGCGGTCGAAATAAATATTATTTTTTTCATTTTGTTCTTTTTTATAATCTATGATTTAGATTGTGATTCAGATAAATGTCGGTATGCATTTTCAACCATTACAATTCCATCATCGACAACCACACCAATTGCAAGCGCTATTCCTGTTATGGACATGATGTTCGAAGAAATTCCAAATGCTTGCAACAAAATAAAACTCGCAGCAATGGAAACCGGAATTTGAATAATGATAATGAAGGCACTTCTCCAATGAAAAAGAAATAACAATACGATGAGCGAAACAACAATCATTTCTTCAATGATGGTTTTCTTAACTGAAGAAATGGAGGCTTCAATCAATTCACTTCTATCATATGCAATTTTGAATTTCACACCTTCCGGCAAACCCTTTGCTATTTCCTTCATTTTCACCTTGACATCCGTGATGACGCGATCCGCATTTTCTCCGTATCGCATCACAACAATTCCTCCCACAGCTTCGCCTTCACCATTTTCATCAAAAATTCCCAATCGTAAATCTCCTCCCATTTGAACGCTTGCAACATCCTTCACAAGAATAGGAGTTGTTCCATCATTTCCAATTGGAATATCCTCAACATCTTTTATACTTTTTATATAGCCCAAGCCACGAATGATATAGCCCATATCACTCATTTCAAATTTTCTTCCACCTACATCGTTGTTACTTGACTTCACCGCCTTCAACACATCGTCTAAAGCAATGTTGTAATAATTTAATTTATTAGGGTCAATATTAATTTGATATTGCTTCTGAAAACCTCCGAACGATGCTACTTCACTCACACCTTTTACCGTTTGCAAACCATATTTGACATACCAATCTTGCAAAGTGCGAAGTTCGGCGAGATCAGATCCTGGAGCTTCAAGCGTGTACCAAAAAACATGTCCCACACCTGTTCCATCTGGACCAAGTGTTGGAACTATTCCCTCCGGCAAAAGTCGTTGCGCATAATTCAAACGTTCTAGCACGCGTGTACGCGCCCAATAAATATCCACATCGTCTTCAAAAACGATGTAAACAAAACTCATTCCGAACATGGAACTCGCTCGGATGTTTTTGATTTTTGGAATTCCCTGAAGATTGGACGCAAGTGGATACGTGATCTGATCTTCGATTACTTGCGGACTTCTTCCCATCCATTCCGTAAAAACAATGACTTGATTTTCCGACAAATCAGGAATTGCATCAACAGGGTTTTGTTTCATGGAATAAATACCCCACACAAACAAACCGATGCTGAATAATAAAACCAGCCAGCGATTACGAATAGAAAGAGAAATGAGTTTTTGTACCATTATTAATTAGTAGTGATGCTAATTCTTTTTTGGACGATCATAATGGCAACATGTATGAAGTTTGTTGTAGGCCTCATCAGTCGCAGTTACATACACATTGTCATAACCAACATCCGCTACTTTTTGTGCAATTTTCTTAATGGTAGTTTTGGAAGAATCGTAAGTTACTGTCAACATCTTCGTGTCTTTGTTCCAACTTTTCGAAATAATTCCATCTTTTTTCTTCAATGAGCCTTCAATAGTTGCTTTACACATATCGCAATTGCCATAAACCTTTATAGTATCGGTTTTGGTGGTGGACTGAGCCATTATAGGAATGCTCATGATCATGCAGCATAGCACGAATAGAAATGATTTTTTCATGACGTAATTGTTTTTGGGTAGTTTGAATTATGGAAATAGAAAATCGTCTCGTGAATGAAACGAAAAGAGCTTTGAAGATCGAGAAATCAGACTAGAATGGAGCGATATAGAATGTTCAGAGGAACATGCCGCTCGGGGGGATCAAAACTCTGATGAAGAATATTTTGATTCGAAAAGGAATGAAAACCAACTTGTGTTAAAGTACAATTTTCAAAAACAACAAAATCGTGTTGAGCAACAATGGAAACAACGGAGGATGTCAGATAATTACTGTCCACCTTTTTGAAACTGATTTTGTGGGATTCACAACAACCTTTGTGATTTACTCTTTCACAGCAACAAGTTGCCTTTCCTGTCAATGAAAAAGAATGAGTGTGGGCCATAGGGCAATAACCAACTGTAAGACTAAATCCAACTGAACTTAGTGCTACAATAAATGCCAAAAAAATGGTGACTCCCTTTTTCAATGCGTTGACTTTGAGCTACGAAGATAGTAAAAATAAATCAAGCCACTTTTTGAAAACTATTGGCCTTATAGGAAATCAAGACAAATCTCATACCGTTTTGAGAAAATTAACATAAAATCTAACGTTTCGCTTCCTCCCAACCTAAAGCTGCAGCACCAAGAACAGCAACATTATCCGGCAAGCCTGACAATTTCAATTCCACTTTTCCTTTATAATTCCGAAGAATATATTCATCAAAATATTTTTTTGCAGGATTCAATAAAAGATCACCTGCTTTGGCTAGTCCACCGTATAGAAAAATATGAGAGGGACTTGTAACTGCCACCATGTTGGCCAAAGCGAATGCTAACTTCTCTGCTGTGAAATCCATCAAGCGCAAAGCAAATAGGTCACCACGGCGAGCTGCTTCAGTAATTAATCTACCTGTAACTTGATCAATCGAAACATTTTTCAATTCCGATTTTTCACCTTCAAATTCCAGCCATTCTTTTGCTGTATTAACAATTCCCGTGGCAGACACATAAGTTTCCAAACAACCTTTTCTTCCGCAGCCACAAAGTCGCCCGTTGTGTTCTATGATAACATGCCCAAGCTCACCCGCAAATCCATCATGACCATACATCACTTCTCCATTAACAACAAATCCACTTCCCAAACCTGTACCCAAAGTAATAACAACAAAATCACGCAGGAATTTTGCGTCACCAAAAAGCAATTCACCTAAAGCTGCTGCTTTTGCATCATTGGTAAGTTTACAATTGATTTGCATTTCTTTCGAAATTAATTCTGCAAGTGGAACAATTCCTTTCCAAGGCATGTTCGGAGCAAACTCAATACTGCCAGAATAATAATTAGCACTTGGAGCGCCGACCCCAATTCCAATTAAACTCGTCCCAGTTTTTTCAACCCCCTCACGCAAAATCCGTGCAGCGTCCTTCACGAATTTTTCCGGTGTGTCATATGCATGCGTGGAGGTATTTTCAGAAAATAAAATCACACCATTTTTATCAACGAGCCCAATTCTGGTATTCGTTCCTCCGATGTCAATTCCTGCAACAACTTCTGTTTTCATTTTAAGATAGTATTGAGTATTGGGTATTGAGTATTGGGTATTGAGTATTGGGATGACTCTCGAGAATTTTTCTCAATACCCAATACTCAATACACAATACTATTTCAAAAAATAATCTGCGTCAAATAATTTATTGGTTCCATGTTGATGCAATGCATAATTGAACCCCTTTTGCAAACCATATGCACCGTGTTCTCCCAATTTATTTACCGCAAGAATACCAACTTGAAAATCCTTGTAGTTGGCATGTTTTTTTACAATCCGATTAATTGCTTCCTCACAAGCTTCTTGCGGTGTTGCTCCATCTCTCATTTTTTCCACAGCTAAATGTGATGCAAGTGTCCGCAAAACTGTTTCACCAAGTCCAGTACATGTAGCTGCGCCCACTTCACTATCCACAAATAATCCTGCTCCAATCACTGGAGAATCTCCAACACGTCCGTGCATTTTCCATGCGAGACCACTCGTAGTACAACATCCTGAAACATTTCCATTCGCATCCATTGCAAGCAAACCAATCGTATCGTGATTTTCAATATTGATCACAGGTTTGTAATTTTTTTCTTTTAACCAATCCTGCCAAGCTTTTTTGGTTTGATCGGTCAATGCATTTGGCAATTGAGTTATGCCTAATGATTTCGCAAAAAGTTCAGCTCCTTTTCCAACAATCATTACGTGCGGCGTTTTTTCCATCACTGCACGTGCAAGCGAAATTGGATGTTCTATTCCTTGAACGAATGCAACTGATCCCGCATTTCCATTTTGATCCATGATGGAAGCATCGAGTGTAACGATACCTTCTCGGTCTGGAAATCCACCAAGTCCAACGCTAGTATTATTTTTATCCGATTCAACAACCATCACACCTTTCTCAACAGCATCCACAAGCGATCCTCCTGCAAGAAGTGTTTTCATCGCCTCTTCATTCGCTGGCATTCCATGACTCCATGTAGAAATAATCAAGGGTCCACCTTTGGAACTGTTTGGATTTGTAATGTGTTTCTTTTTGGTATTTGATCCTGCAAATGCAGAAGTTCCAATTGTGGAGAATGCAGCAAACATTGCTGTTCTGGAAATGAAAGTTTTTCTGTTCATCGTTTAAGCCTCTTTTTTGTGGTTTGTAGTTTGTCATTTCTTATTTCAAGAATAAACTACAAACACTCTAATTATTATTAATTATTATTTCATCAGCGAAAATCCATGATAAATTTCCTTTCCCAGGATGCCAACTTGGACATGGTCCAGAATTCTTTGCCACCACTTTGATATAACGAGCCTTGATTTTTTTGTCGGTATAAAAATCATGAAGTAGTGTTACTTGTGAATCTTGTGGCAAGGTGTTTTTGTTCACGTCAATTTCATTGAATATTTTTCCATCCATGGAAGAATAAAAAATGACAGCGCCCGGAAAAAATATCCAAGCATTTTGATCCTGCAAAAATCCGATTGCAATGTGTGTGACATCTTTCACGGCTCCAAGGTCAACAACTGCATCCAAATCTGTTCCTTCATAACCTTGCCAATCGCCCGTGCGGAAATTATCTTTTCCACGAATACCATCAATGAGTGCACGATCACCTCCAGCGGAATATTGATTGGCGTATTTGTTTTTCAGAGTGATGGAATTGTAATTTGGTGATTTGAAAAACTGCGAAAAAGCAGTGTCGCTATGAATGCCGTAAAAAGTGCTTGAGAAAGTCCGTAACGTGACATTACTATTTATAGCAATTGGGCTTTTAAACATTTTCCATTCATCAAAATTAAGTTGAAAATAAATGGTGTCTTTGTAATCAGTTGTAGCTAACATCACATTCATTTCATTACTAAAAGTACGTCCCGAACCATTTGCAATAATAGGCACAGTCGGAATTCTTGCTTTGTCACTAATATCATAAATAACACATGGAAGTTCCTTCAATTTTGCACGTGGTACATTTTGCATTCCCAATTTCAACAAGCCCCCATTCATGACAAGCGCATATTGGATGGAATTAAATTTTGTATCAATAACCGAATTGACAATAATGGTATCTAAATAAACACTTCCTTTTCCAGTATTATTTGATCTCAATGTGAATGACTTCCCATTCTCCAAATGAAAAATAACTTCTGGAAATTCCGGAGAGCCAATCTGAAAATCAGCACTGCAAGGTGTGGTCTGATAAAATCCAATCGAACTCAAAACATACCAAGCACTCATTTGACCACAATCCTCATTACCACAAAGTCCATCGGGTTTATCCGTGTACATTTCATTGCAAATTTTAGCAACAAGTTCCTGGGTCTTCCAAGGCTCCGAAGTGTAATTATATAAATAAGCCATGTGGTGACTTGGTTCATTTCCCTGTGCATATTGCCCAATCATTCCTGAAATATCTGCTTGATCTCTTCCAGAAGTTTTTGATGAATGAGAAAAAAGTGAATCGAGGAACTGAATGAATTTTTTGTCACCACCATGCGCTTGAATCAATCCTGGTATATCTTGTTGAACTGCCAATGAATATTGCCATGCATTCGCTTCTGTATAATGAAAATTAACTTCATTGGGTTCGAATGGCTCGATGAAAGAATTGTTTAATCGAGGTCTGAAAAAACCAGTTTTCGGATCGTACAAATTTCTCCATGATTGTGCCCGTCGAGAAAAATAGTTATAATCATCATCACGTTTCATTCTTTTTGCAGCAAGTGAAATACACCAATCATCATAAGCATACTCAAGGGTTTTGGAAACCGATTCAGTTTCTCCTTCAGCTGGAATGTATCCGAATTTCTTGTATGCATCCAAACCGTTTGTTCCTTGCATTGCACTTGCCACCATTGCTTCATATGCCGTTGCCGTGTCAAAATCAGTCAAGCCTTTCATCCATGCATCCACAATTACGGGGATGGAATGATAACCAATCATGCAATTTGTTTCATTGGCAGAAAGTTCCCACACGGGAAGTATTCCTCCCTCCTGCGTTTGCTTTACAAATGTGTTGATGAAATCCTGATCACGTTTTTGTTGAATAATCGTGAAGAGCGGATGCAAGGCACGATAGGTATCCCACAATGAAAAAACAGTGTATTGCGGATGGATCGTGTCGCAATGAATTTTATTGTCGCGTCCCCGATAATCTCCATTTACATCACAATATAAATTAGGCGCGATGAAGCAATGATACAAGGCGGTGTAAAATATTTTCTTTTTTGTTTCATCCGTAGTTTTCACTTCAATCTTTCCCAATTCAGAATTCCATTGTTGCAGGACCTTTTTATGAACAGCATCAAAATCAAAATCTGAAACTTCGGTTTGCATGTTAAGTTGTGCGTTTTCACAACTAACCGCAGAAATCGCAACTTTTAAAATTAGTGGATCCTTATTGGCATTGTCAAATGAAAATGCAGACTGAATGTTTTTGGAAGTACAAGAATCGCCACTTAAAGTTTTCCCATCAGAAAACATGGAGGATTTTGAAAAAGATTTTGAAAATTCCGCATAAAAATAAACCCGTTGATCATTCGCCCAAGCTTTTGAAAACCGGTATCCGCGAAGTGTATGATCATTAACAATTTCAAGGTGTGAACCAATAACCTCATCACGATGTTTCAGATCAAGAAGAATCCAGTTGTCTCCTCCATTTGCGAAGGTGTAACGGTGAAGGCCAACTCTTGGAGAAGATGTCAACTCTACTTTTGTTTTTGAATTATCGAGAACAACAGAATAATATCCGGCTTCCGCTTTTTCATTGGTGTGAGAATATTTTGAACGATATCCTTCTTTTCCATCCGCCCCATTATTGAAAATAATTTTTCCAGTACCCGGCATAAATAATATATCGCCATAATCACTGCAACCTGTTCCGCTTAAATGTGTGTGCGAAAAACCATAAATCGTATCATCATCGTAATGATAACCCGAACATCCGTCCCAACTTCCATCAACACGTGTATCGGGACTCAATTGCACCATTCCGAAAGGAGCACACGCGCCCGGAAATGTATGACCATGGCCCGCAGTGCCAATCATCGGATCAACATACTTTGCGAAATCGAATTGTGCAGAATCTACATTCCAATCAAAAGCGACATGTTTAGAAATTGATTTTTCATTTCCACAATAGGAAAGGAAAATTGTCATTATAAAAATGCTTGAGAGAATTCGAAATTTCATAGTAAAATTTGATAGCCCAAGGTAGCAAAAAATCTATCTTTGTTTCATGAGAATTTTCCTACCACTACTTTCACTCGCATTGACATTTTCATGCTCTTCTGGAACTTCAGACAAAACAAATCAGGACAGCGCAACGACGCAGCTAGTAACCGTTCTTGATTTGAAAGCGGGAACTTTCATACAGTTATCGTGTGCGAATGATGCTTCAAATTCTTATGAGGTTTATTTGCCGATTGGATTCAATAAAACTGATAAATATAAAGTCGTCATCTTTTTTGATGCGCATGGGAATGGTCACTTACCATTGGAGAAATACAAATCACTTGCAGATAATTACAACTACATTTTTGTTGGTTCGAATTCCTCTAAAAATGGGTTAGACATGAACACCGCTTTGCAAATTGGGAACGGACTTATCATCGATGTTGAAAATCGTTTGCCCTATATCCATGGAGAAGTTGTGCTGTGTGGATTTTCTGGTGGTGCGAGAACTGCAGCAGCACTAGGACAAAACCAAAGTGATCTCAAAGGTATCATTTGCAATTCCGCAGCACCACAAACCGCATTGCCGGGAAAAGTTTTTGTTGGACTAGCTGGACTTGGTGATATGAATTATCTTGAAATGAGAAAACACGAAGATGTACTTTCTGGATCAATATTTCCCCATGAACTGATTGTATTTGATGGTAAACACGAATGGGCGCCTGTCAGTGTAATGGAAGATGCACTACTTATTACAGGAGCATTTGTCCCAACCACAAATCATGCAACAGATGATACATTAATGGCAAGTATCTTATGTAAAAAGATTTTGCACGATGTTGATTCAATTAAAAAAATAAGTTGTCTGCTTGCAAACAATTTATTGGAAACAGGACTGCATTGTGCAAAAGGTGGCAAATTTGAAAGCGCAATGCAAAAAAAGCATGATGCCGTTTCCAAAGATGCTTGCGTAAAATCTGATGAAGCGGCATGGAAGTCGGCTGAAGCACAAGAAAGTCAATTGCAGCAGGAATTAGGTAGTGCTATAATGCAACAGGATACAACTTGGTGGAAAGCGAATGAGAGTAAATATTTTGAAACCACAAAAACAGGTGCGGAAAAATTCATGCGTCAGCGTTTGCGTGGATATGCTAGTTTGATGTGTTATTCCTATGCCAACCAAGCTTTTAAAACGCACAATCTTCATGCTGCAGAAAAACTCGTTTCCATTTATTCCATTGTTGATCCAACAAACAGTGAATGGGCTTATATGCGCGCACAATTATATATTGAAATTGGAATGAAGGATGTCGCACTTTCCGCATTGGAAAAAGCTGTTGAACTTGGTTTCAATGATCAATTACGTTTACAGAATGATCCTGCATTTTTGTCTCTACAGAGTGATGCTAGATTTTCAGCTTTGTATGGCAAAATGAAGTAGAAATAATTCTTGTTTGAGAAAGACTTACAAGTCAAAAAATAAAAAGGCAGTAGTGTATGGTGGTAGCGGTAGTCGAATAATTAAAATAGTGGGTTGGCAAAAGAAATCTCCCCATTTCTGAAGAGATTTATATTAAAAATATTCTTTAGTCTTTGAATTTAATCCTCGTACATTTTTTCAATCAAGGCTTCATTCGCTTTTAGAATAACCTTGCGTTTCAAACTCATTTTAGGAGTTAATTCGCCCGTATCAACTGTCCAAACTTTGGGAAGAAGTGTTATTTTCTTGATCTTTTCATATTGAGCAAGATTTGCATTTAGCTTTTCAACGGATAAATTAATGCGTTTGATAACCGTAGGATTTGCAATTATTTCCTCATTGGTTTTTCCAATATCAATTCCTTTCCGCTTGGCCCAATCTTTTACAAAAGCAAAAGAAGGAACAATCAGAGCTGTCGGATATTTTCGATTATCCCCTACTGTAATTGATTGTTCAATGAATCTAGAATTCTTCAAGAGATTTTCCAGATGTTGAGGTGCAATATATTTTCCACCTGTTGTTTTGAATATTTCTTTTTTGCGATCTGTAATTTTCAAAAAACGATTTTCAACCAACATTCCAATATCTCCCGTGTGAAACCAACCCTCCGCATCAATTACTTCTGCAGTTGCGTCGGGACGATTGAAATATCCTTTCATCACATTAGGTCCCTTCACTAAAATTTCTCCGTCATCGGCAAATTTTACAGATACATCCTTGATCAATGGACCAACTGTTCCAAAACGCAAACTGTTTTTCTCAAAATTATTCACTGCAATTACAGGAGACGTTTCTGTCAATCCGTATCCTTCGAGAACAGGAATTCCTGCAGCCCAAAAAATTCTTGCGAGTCGTTGATCCAGGGCCGCTCCACCGGAAATCATTACACGCACATTGCCACCAAGTCCTTCGCGCCATTTGCTAAAAATAAGTTTTGATGCAATCCACAATTGCAATTTGTACCACAAACCATTTTCATTCGGGCCCACATCATATTTTTCTGCAAGTTTTATTGACCAGAAAAACAGAGCGCGTTTATATCCGGTGAGTTCCGCTCCTTTTGCTGTAATGCTGTTGTACACTTTTTGCAAAAGCGCAGGAACACAAGAGAAAATATGTGGTTTTAATTCCTTGATGTTTGCAGCAATTGTTTCAATACTTTCTGCATAATAAATTGCCGGTCCTTTGTATAAATACAAAAATGAAATCATCCTTTCGTAAACGTGATTGAGCGGAAGAAAGCTCAAAGCCCGATCGGTATGACCAACAGGAGGAAGGTTTTCAAGATCGACAAAATTACTGACAAGATTTCTGTGTGTCAGCATCACTCCTTTGGGAGTGCCTGTTGTTCCTGAGGTATAAAGAATCGTAAAACATTCATCGGGTTGAATTTCCTTTTTATTGGCTGCAATGCTATCCGTTTTTTTATCCGCTTTCCCAATTTCAAGAATTACATTCCAAGATGTGATACCCTCAATATTATCGAATGCAAATATTTTGGGTTGGGAAACCAAATCTTTTGAAGCAAGTTTTGTCTTTTCAAAAATTGGCTTTGTAGAAACAAAAACAATTTTCGCTTCCGAATCTTTCAAAATAAATGCAAGATCTGATTCCGCAATTGTTGGATACACAGGTACAGATATTGCACCTGCCAATTGCGCAGCAAAATCAAACACATTCCATTCAGGGCGATTATTGGAAAGAATGGCAACACGATCACCACGATTTACTCCCTCACCGATTAATCCTGCTGCAAGTTCATGTGCGGTCTGCGCAAATTTCTCAAAACTCCATTTTTCCCACTGGCCATTTACCTTTCCAGCAAATGCGTCAGGCTTATCACCGAAAGTTTTTATGTAATAATCTAGTAAATCAAAAACGCGTGTAGGTTTCATAATGTAGGAATATAGAATTTAAAGATAATGCATTGATTTCAAATAATAGAACCTTGCTTATTGAAAGAAAAACACACATTAAATTTCACGGATTTCAAATTATAAAAAAATGAAAATTGAAAATCTCAACTATTTTTCTCATTCCCAAGACGCGCAAACTTCAAATCCTATTGTCAGCTTTGGCAAATCACGATTATTGGGAGAACTATAATTGAGGAGACTGTTCATTCTCCATCGGGCAAAAACTACAAAGTCTTCAGAACCCATCCTAACAGTCAATCCGTAATTCAGCACTTCGATATAGGGCAAACCAACAATCTTTGTTTTTGTTTTGTAATCATACCCAGTCATGGAATTCGAATCATAATGCCTGTCGACAAAAACATTGCTGGAACGCAAAACCCAATCGTTGTAAACACCCAAATCAATCCAATTGCCAAGAACATTTCCTCTTTTTTTGAAATTGATTCGATCACAAAACAGGAGAGAGGCATTGTGAAGTGAAATCCGTTCACGTTCATGACTCATGGTTCCCAAAGGAGCGAGTTTTGGTGTATGCTGTTGCAAACTGAAACGGTCATAACGATAAGTGCCGTCGACAATAAAAGAATTCCAGTAAAACAATTTTAGTTTCATTCTGAAGCCAAAAGAGAGCGAGGATGACCACCAATTTGTTTGCGAACCATAAACCTGCGGTCCTGGCATTTCACCCAATTCAAAAACGGATGAAACAAAAAATAATCTGTTCGCACCAAATTTTGAAATTGCACCAGTAGTATCCACTGTTTTTGACAATAACACATTTTCATTTCCCAAATCATTCGCTTCATTACGATCATCATCCTGTGCTCTTGCGTGATTAAAACACAAGAGAAAATAAATTGCCATAAAGAAAATTCGTTCAAAAACTTTCCGTAGCATAATAATTTTTATAAAAAACATGAAGTTTCGTTCCGACTTTCAAATCGTCCAATGAAATCTCTATATGATCGTCATCCTTAATATTAATTACCTCATAACGATAAATCCGTCCTTTGGAATCCTCTAGACTATAAAAAAGCATTTCCGATTTGTGACTCCTGCAATCTGGCATGCTATTCTCATTTATTTTTATTGTCTCACCTTCGTCCTTCTTGATAAATGTAAAGGTAGATGGAGCCACTTTCAATGAATCGAAAAAATAAGAAGCCTGTGGTTCACCATATCCATGCGAATAATCGTAATAAGGATAATGTGAAGAACATCTCCGCATTGAATCGATCAACATCATTGGTGAAAGATCAGGATATTTCTCAATGATACATGCTGCAAATCCTACAAGCAATGGAGCAGAAAAAGAAGTTCCTTCCGCCACTTCATAACCTCCATCTCCATTGGCAACAATTGCAGTTCCAGGCGCAGACACATCTGGTTTGCGACCAAAATCTGGAGGCGGACCGTATGAACTGTAGCTCGCAATAATTCCATCGTCATTTAATGCTGTAACGCTAAGAACACTATCGGCTTCTGCCGGAGGCAAGAGTTGTGGCTGAGACGTTTCGCCTTCATTACCTGCAGCAACAACGACAAGAATTCCTTTGCTTGCAGCCATGTTTGAAGTACGTGACATGAGTGAAATTTTCCCATTCATCTGTTCCGGGAAATATGAATTTTCATCTGGACCGTCGGAACAATTAATAATCATTGCTCCTTGTTTATCCGACCATTCCACAGCGGCAACAAAATTTTCTTCCCCATGTGTTTGGTTTGTAAGATTGGTGGAAATTTTTGCAAGAAGAAATGTGGCATCAGGAGCAAGACCCATTTGTGCTCCATTTGCAAAACCAGCAATACACGAAAGCACCATTGTACCATGATCCGCTTTAGAGTTATAAACATCACTGACATCTTTCGCGAAATCATAAGTTGACCGGATGCGATTATTAAAACGCATTTTCAAAAACGCAGGACTGTTATCTACCCCGTGAAATCCAACATCGATAACTGAAATGATAATTCCATTTCCTTTAAGATTGTGTTCTGAAAAATATTTCCCCTGCAAAGGATCAATCTGTTGTTTTAAATTTCTATCCTTTCCATAATCGTCCTCAATAGTTGTATCTGGAAACAACTTTGTAAAAGCGGGAACAATATCCCAATCGGTTTGCGGAACAACTTCGCGCACAAAGGGCAATTTCCGTAAAACTGCAACCTCTTCATCGGAAGCATCAACACCAACACCATTAAACCAGCGTGTCACATGCCCCAGCTGATTAACACTAATTCTAACTAGAGAAATATAATTTTCATTAACCGGAAAATCAGTTGAATCATAAAGTGATATCCCTAGTTTTTGTCTACGAAAAATTGCTTCGGGAGAAAAATAGGAATACGGATCAAAAGTGGTGTTGTTCTTGTCCGTAAAAAACACCCACCAAGATTTTTGGGCATGAATTTCTCCAATGAAGGAAATTGCGAATAAAAAAACGAAGGAAATTCTCTTGAGCATGAATGGCATTTACTTAGGTAAAGATCGGGAAAATAGATGTGCAAATTTCAGTTGAACAGCTTTACAGATTCAAAATCCAAAATACTAAATGAGACTTTATGATTCCATTAGACCTGAAAAAACAAATACCTTTTTGTCGAAAAGATTGACTGAAACACCTAGTAATCCAAATATCTAAAACAACTCCAATCAAAAAAATGTCATATTGATTTATGACATATATTTACCAAATTCTTACGTCTTTACCCCGCCATTCATCTATATTTTTATCTAGTTATCCAATGAATTTCGATTTTTAGAGATCTGGAAATGTTGCGTTAAAATTGATTTGGATACAAATTGACTGATGGTTATTTTTTTGAAGGAAAAACATGAAGCTCCCTATTCATAAAATTGCATTATTTTTAAATTATCATAACTAACCCAAACAAAATCGAAAATGAAAAAAAAACGATTTCTCACTCATGCAAAGCTTTTCGCTGCCGGTATTTTTAGTCTGCTTGTATTTAATAGCCGAGCTCAGATTTACAACTTCTCAACCTGTACGGCCACTGGCAGATTAGGACCATCACAGTTGCAGGTTAATGCTGCGTATTTGTCAACCAATCTAAATGGAACCGTTACTTCCAATAACGGAATACAAACATGGACTGTTCCTGCAACTGGGGTTTACAGGATACGTGTTGCTGGCGCATCGGGTGGCACTGGTGGTTTTGGTCCAGGAGGTTCTGGCAGAATTGTAACTGCCGATTTTTCATTGACAAGCGGAACTGTTCTCAATATTGCTATTGGCCAAGCAGGACAAGCATCTGTAAATCCAGCACAATATTTTTGCGGAGGTTCTGGTGGTGGTGGATCATTTGTTTATACTGGTGCGATTGGTGGAGCTGGATTGATTTTGGCTGCCGGTGGTGGTGGTGGTGGGTTAGCCTCTTCTACAATGGTCGTTGCCAATATTAATGACGGAAATTATGGAACAAATGGTTATTCGGTAACCGATGCTGGAGGCTATATTGCTGCTGGTGGAACTGGTGGAACTGGTGGTGGCTTTTCCAATAGAACTTATATTTCAGCAGCACCTGGCGCAGGATGGATTTCTGATTATGATCCAACTTTTGGAAATACCTATGCAAACATGGGAGGAACAAGATTTAATGGTGGAATTCTTTCTTCAAGTCCAAATGGAAATGATGGTGGTTTTGGAGGTGGTGGAGCTTCCGGTGACAATACAAACTATTCGAGCCAAAACTATACATGGTCTGGCGGTGGTGGTGGATATTCTGGCGGAGGCGCTGGACATAATGGTGGACAGGGTGATGCGCAAGTTGGCGGTGGTGGTGGATCATTTTTATCAGGAACAAATCAAGTAGATGGTGGTTTGAATGTTGGTGATGGATCTGTAGTAATTACCAATCTTTTCTCTGCAACTATAACTCAATCATTAACCATTCTTTGTAATGGACAATCAACAGCATCCCTAACGGCAACACCTAATGGAGGATCAGCTCCCTATACTTATTCATGGGCTCCAACAGGAGGAAATCTTGCAACAGCAACAGGATTGCCAGCTGGAACTTATACTGTTACTGTTTTAGATGCTTCATCAAATACAACATCACAAACATTTACTGTTACACAACCTACAGCAATTGTATTGAGTGCTGCATCACAAACCAACATTTCATGTTTTGGTGGAGGTAATGGTAATGCTTCAGTAACTCCTGCATCAGGAGGAACAGGACCATACACCTACAACTGGACACCAGGTAATCCGACAGGAGACGGAACTGTTTCTGTAACTGGATTAACGTCTGGCACATGGACATGTACAGTAACTGATGCGAATAGTTGCTCTACAACAAGAACATTCAACATCACACAACCTACTGCTATCATTTCAAATGTAGCTTCGCAAAACAACATTTCATGTAATGGAGGATCAAACGGTGCTGCTTCAGTAACACCAGCAACAGGTGGAACTGGACCGTATACTTACAACTGGACACCAGGCAATCCAACTGGAGACGGAACATTTGCAGTAACTGGACTTACCTTAGGAACATGGACTTGCACAGTTACGGATGCGAACAGTTGTGTTACAACACAATCATTCAATATTACACAGCCCGGAATTCTTACATCGAGTTCATCTGCAACTCCAATTTTATGTAATGGAGGAAACTCAACAGTAACCGTAAATGGTTCCGGAGGAACAGCTCCCTACACAGGAACAGGCACATTCACGGTAACAGTGGGTGGACCTTATTCCTACACAATAACTGACGCAAATGGTTGCACAAGCACAACTACAATTTCATTAACAGAGCCAAGCGCAATTTCAGTTTCAGTTGTTTCAGTTGATGCTACTTGTTTCGGTGGCGCAGATGGCTCAATTAATCTTACAGTATCTGGCGGAACAGGTCCATTTACTTTTGATTGGAACAGCGGCATGTATAATACTGAAGACCTTACTGGATTAATTGCAGGAACTTATGTCGGTCTACTTACAGATGCAAATGGCTGCACAGATGGTGGAACTGTCGTCATCAATGAACCGACTGCTATTGTTGCAACATTAACCACAGCAACAAATCCAACTTCCTGCGGTGGAACAAATGGCTCAATTGACATTACCATTTCAGGTGGAACTCCTGGTTACACTTTCCTTTGGAATACTTCAGCAACAACCGAAGATCTCACTGGCATAGCAGCAGGTGCATACAACTGCACAGTAACCGATACGCATGGATGTACAACTCAGATTGGAACAAGTCTTAGCGATCCAAATGCACCAATTGTTACACTTGCAATAGTAGTGGATACTGTTTGCACTGCAGATGGAGCCTACACATTGAGTGGAGGTTCTCCAGCGGGAGGTGTGTATTCAGGTACTGCAGTAACAGCGGGATCTTTCAATCCATCTGTTGCAAGTGCGGGAATGAATTTCATTTCATACACCTATACAGATATTAACGGATGTACAGGAAGCAACACCGATTCGATTTATGTGGATGCCTGTACAGGAGTGCATGCAAATGCAAATAAAAGCAACAACTTCACCTTGATGCCAAATCCTAACAACGGAACCTTCACGTTGCAATTAAACACAACTCAAGTTGCAGATCTAATGATTTATGATGCAATGGGCCAACTTGTGAGCAAACAAAATGTTCAACCATATGTCTTGCAGCAATTGAACATTTCAAATGCAGGTGTTTATTTAATTGCAGTTATTACTGCTGATGGTCACCGAACCACTCAACGGGTGATCGTGAACAAATAATTGAATTACCATAAAATTGAAGAGACTGTCCAACAAAGGGCAGTCTCTTTTTTTTATGCAAGCTGTCAACAGGAATTTGAAAGATGAGTTATAAACTTAAGTGTGATTTCAAAACATGTTAATATCCATATTGTTACTTTAGCAGAGAATTTTTCAATTGCACATCAATTAATCAGCACATCAAAATGATCGACCTACGAAGTGATACCGTTACCAAACCAAGTCCTGCCATGCTCGATGCGATGTTCCATGCGCAAGTGGGAGATGATGTTTTTAAGGAAGATCCTACAGTGAATGCATTGGAGGAAAAAACTGCGAAATTATTCGGACATGAGGCGGGCTTGTTTTGCCCTTCAGGTACTATGACAAATCAAATTGCCATTAAAGTGCATACGCAACCTGGTGATGAGGTTTTGTGTGATGTAACTGCACATATTTATAATTATGAAGGTGGAGGAATCAGTTTGAATTCAAGTGCACAAGCAAAATTGATTCCAGGCGATCGCGGAAGAATTGCTGCGAAACAAGTGGAAGAAAGTATCAATCCGAATTTTGATTGGCTTACCAGAACAAGATTGGTGTCCATTGAAAATACCGCCAATCGCGCAGGAGGAAGCTATTATTCATTGGAACAAATGCGTGAAATTGGTACCGTTTGTAAAAAACACGAATTGCGTTATCATTTAGATGGTGCAAGAATTTTTCATGCAATTTTAGAAGGTGGATATTCTTCATTGGAAGTTGGAGCACAATTTGATTCCGTTTCTGTTTGTTTATCGAAAGGATTGGGCGCACCTGCTGGATCTGTTTTGATTGGTTCGGAAGAATTCATTCGACAGGCAAGACGTGTGAGAAAAGTGTTCGGAGGCGGAATGCGTCAAGCGGGATATTTGGCAGCTGCAGGAATTTTTGCTCTTGACAATAATATTTCTCGATTAAAAGAAGATCATGCACGCGCAAAAGTCATTGCACAAACCTTAAGCCAACTTTCTTACATCGATTCCATTCTTCCAGTTGACACGAACATTATCATTTTCAATTTGAATGAAAAATTGTCGCCTGAAAAATTCGTAAAACAACTTTTTGATAATGGAATCAAGGCAACAGGATTTGGAAAGCAAGCCATTCGTTTTGTAACCCATTTGGATTTTACAGACGAGATGTTGGAAAAAACAGTGCGTATCCTGCGTTCCATTCAGCCAGCATAGTCAGTTATTGGTGAAACTTAATTTTTCTCCGTGACGCTGTGTCGCCGTGGCTTTTCATTTTTACATGAGGAATAATCGAACCACTTAGTGGTACTCTTCGAAAAAAAACAGCACGCCATAAAAAGCGGCAGGTAACATTCGAATAAAATCTCAACACGAAATACCCAATACTATTTCCTGGTAATTTTTATCGCACCGGATTTTCCTTTGTCGGAACTGAGCTGCATTCTTTTTTTCTTGTGACCGTCGATCACTTCAACTGCCGCTGTATTCGGCGGAATGCTTCCCAGATTTTCAGCATTCATCACAAGGTAATTAGCCCCTTCATCCAAATGAATGGTGAACGTTTGTTTTCTTCCTTTCAGTGCGATGTGCTCTTTAATAATTCGACCATTCAAAATAAGTGTGATACTATCGCCATCAATTTCATCGCGATCCCACACTTTCACTTTAATGCTTTTGCGATTGGTAACAATTGAGCTTTGCACTTCGATTTTTCTTCCTGCTGTGTCGGGTTGCACAACGTAAAGTTCTTTTGGGTGAGTTGTATCAGGAGGTGGCGTTTTTATTTTATAATTAAATGTGTAACGCAGATTCAGCAAGATGGTTGAACCACCGTAAGTGACATTGCTTTTCCCCACGGAAGTATGTTGTTGGAAAAATTCATATTGATCGGTATATGTTTTTGAAAATGGCGCGTGAAAAACAATTCCGAAATCAAGTGATCGATCATGTTCATACGAAAAACTCCGAATGCCGATTTCAGAACTCAACATCATGCTACTCTGATTCACGTTGACGGTTGTTGACGTCATTCCTTTTCCATTCTGCGACCAATCTTCGAAATGTCCAAGCTCCAGTCGCTGATCGAAATTGCGGTGATGAAAAGTTTGCCCAAAACTTTCTCGCACATAAAAAAATGATTCTCCACCCATGAAAGAATAATTATTTCGCAACCAACACTGTTGAACCGCAATCGAATATTTCAAATATTTATCATTCATTACCCAAGCCGCAAACGTATCACCTTGTGCCGAAAAATTAAAAGGTGGGACAAACGTATAACACGCCTTGTTTTTTTGAAATTCAAGTTGAACGCCTGTGAAATTTTTTGAATTCTTTTCACTGAAAAGTATTCCGCCACTCAAGCCAACGGAAGTATTCGCTCCAATTGAAATCTGCTTGCGTCCTGAAACATCTTGCACAACACCATAACCACTGTTGAAGGTTCTTGTGAAAAATTCAGTTCCACTGATTTTTTGCGTACTTGTCGGTGACCAACCCAACATTCCGAAATTTAATCCCCAAGTAAAATAACGTTCTCGTGCGGGATTATTTTGCGCTTGCGCCGCTTGATTATTATTCTGCGCCGAAGATGACAAGGAAAAAAACAACAGAAAAGAAAAAATAACTTCAAAAATTCTTGATTTACACATGCGCATCAATTTCACCAATTAATTTCCATTCAATTTTACGAATTCAATTCCATTATCGAACAAGCGTTTGTGCAATTACATTCACATTCTCCCAATACTGATGATAATTTCACCTTTTTTCACAGAAATTAATGATTTGAAAATTTGATGATTCGAAAATTTCACCTTAAACCAAATTTCACTTTGCCCCAACTGAATATTTCTATTGATGATTTGGGCGTGCCCTACGGTCGGGCTCCGCTTTTACTCCTCGTCCCAACATTTCTGTTGGGAGGGTAACCACTACAATCCCTCACGCGAGCAACAATGACCCCAAGATTTATCTTAGGGAAATGAAACAAAAACCCCTCTTCCGCCGAAGCCAATTCAGCGCAAATGGACGCAAGCAAAAAAGAATTTCCAATCTGGCGATTTCCGATTTTCAATTGGCGATCGGCAATTCATAAATTGACAATAACTTAGCACCAATTACTTGCTCTTAATCCGTATTTTTGTCCTTCAAATTGATTTTATGAGCACTCTAGAAAAAGTAAATTGCCTGATCATCGGATCAGGTCCTGCAGGTTATACCGCTGCTATCTACGCGGCACGCGCCGACTTGAAGCCAATGATGTATATGGGACCGGAACCAGGCGGACAATTAACAACCACTACTGAAGTTGAAAATTATCCAGGTTTTCCACATGGAATTCAAGGACCTGAAATGATGGAACTTTTCAAGGCACAGGCAGAACGTTTTAAAACAGACATTCGTTTTGGCTTCGCAACAAAAGTTGACTTCACTGGACCAGTACATAAAGTTTGGATTGATGATGGCAAAGTTGAAATTCACGCCAATGCAGTAATCATTGCAACAGGTGCAACTGCAAAATGGTTGGGCTTGGAATCGGAACAGAAATACCGTTCGCTTGGTGGCGTTTCCGCTTGCGCAGTGTGCGATGGATTTTTCTATCGCGGAAAAGATGTTGCAATTGTTGGAGCTGGAGATACTGCATGTGAAGAAGCAACCTATCTCGCAAAACTTTGCAAAAAAGTTTACATGATTGTTCGTAAGGACGAAGGTGGAATGCGCGCATCAAAAGCAATGATCAAACGTGTCGTTGAAACAGCGAACATTGAAGTATTATATAGTTCAGAAACAAAAGAAGTTCTTGGTGATGAAAACGGCGTCACAGGCGCAGTTGTTCTGAATGTAAAAACAGGCGAAGAACGACGCATTGATATTTTTGGATTTTTCGTTGCAATCGGTCACAAACCAAATACCGACATTTTCAAACCATGGATCAACATGGATGAAACCGGTTATATCAAAACAATTCCTGGCACTAGCAAAACGAATATTGAAGGTGTGTTTGCAGTCGGTGATGCACAGGATAAAGTCTATCGCCAAGCGGTCAGTGCAGCAGGAAGTGGTTGCATGGGCGCTCTAGATGCTGAACGCTATCTTGCTGAAAAAGGAATTCACTAAATAGTATTGGGTATTGGGATTTTATAAAACTGATGTCATTTTTTATTAATCATTTTTCTAAGTAAATTCTATTTAAGAATAATCAAACACACAATACCTAAATGCAGTCTCAATACTCAATACTCAATACTCAATACTCAATACCCAATACTCTTAGAATGCGGTTTCTGATTACCATACTTGCTGTTCTTTTTCTCTTGCCATTGCATGCGCAGAAGCAGAAGAATACAACAAAGTATTATGTATTCGAAGCTGTTTACGATTCAGCAGAAGGAATCAACATTTACGAAAAACTCAATTTTGTAATGGGTGGCGATTCGGTTCGCAATACACCCAAAGGTTATGCTGCACAGAATTGCTGGGAAGATTATTACAAAAGTGGAAAGGTGCTGCACACAGGTTATTATGTCGACGGACAATTGCGTAGCTACAAAAATTTTTACGAGACAGGCCAAGTGGAAAGAGATTTTCACAACATCGATTATTTTCGAAATGAAATGATTTTGTATTGGATCAATGGAAAAGTTAGATCTGATATTATTTATTTCCAAGGTGAAAGCGAATCGGATCACGAGTATTATGAAAATGGAAATCCAGATTATGCAGAAGAGTTTGCAAAAAAATGCGAGTATTTATTGTACCGCACTTCTTGGTATGAAAATGGAAAAATGCAAAATGACCTTCAACTTTCAGATAAGAAAAAGAAAAAATATTACTTGAAGGAATATTATGAAAATGGCAATATGCAAGACGAAGGAACAATGCAATATTACGCAGAGCTCGACAATTTCATGAAGGAAGGAATCTGGAAAGTGTACGATGAAACTGGGAAGTTGACTTCAACCCAAGAGTATGTTAGAAACCAGATGACGGAGGAAAAAAAGATTCAATAATTCAGACTTCAATACATCCCCTCACCAGAACTATTTTTTAAAAACAGCATTTATTCTGACGGGATACTCAGTCTGACAATCATCGGATGTTAAATCTTGGAATGTCTTTTCTCAAGAATCTCAACAACATCTTTTAATTCAAATCCTTTCGCTGTAAGCAAAACTAAATAATGAAAAAGCAAATCGGCCGATTCATTTAGGAAAAGCTCCTTGTTATCATCTTTCGCTTCAATCACCACTTCAATGGCTTCCTCTCCTACTTTCTGCGCCACTTTGTTTATTCCTTGTGAAAACAATTTCGCAGTATAGGATGATTCGGGATCAGCATTTTTTCTCGATTGAACAATTTTCTCCAATTCGAAAATAAAATTCTCTTTATTCTCTTCTCCCCAGCAGGTATCTGTTCCCTTATGACAAACAGGACCAACAGGAATTGCCTTGATCAAAAAAGTATCCTGATCACAATCTAAAAGTATTTCCTTCACCTCTAGAAAATTCCCACTCTCCTCCCCTTTTGTCCATAGGCGATTTTTTGATCGGGAGAAAAATGTAACACGATTTTCTTTTTTCGTTTTCTCAAGAGAATCTTCATTCATGAATCCAAGCATCAATACTTTTCCCGTATTTACATCTTGAATGATTGCGGGAATTAATCCGTCCTTATATTTTGAAAAATCAGCATTCATATTAATGTTGTGTTATAAAATTCAATAAAACCGAATTGTATTCTGCGAATCCCATCTTCGCAGGAATTTCTCCATGATCTGCACCTTCCACCAAATGTTTTTCCTTGTAGGATCCATTGTAATTATCGTACACAACTTGTCCATGCGTTTGATAATTCAGAAAATTATCATTCATGCCATGTATCCAACATAAAGGCCATTGCACCAATTTTATTTCCTCTGCATTATTCAATTTGAGATTTGTGAAATATGATCCTGGCATATTCAATTGCGTTCCATCAGCAGCCATCACGTCGGCAGAAGCAAAGGGCGCTTCAAGAATCAGTTTTGATGGTGTCATGGATCGCGGTTCAGCAGTCAGTTTTGTAGCTGGCGCACTTCCCATACTGAAACCATACATCACTAAACGACTATTTGACAAACCATTTCCATTCAACCATTTTAATGCGGCATCCACATCTGCATAAAGTCCATCTTCACTCGGTGTTCCTTCCGACAAACCAAAACCACGGTAATCAATCATCAAAACTCCGAAACGATTTTTACTTCCTGTGTTCGCCATCAATTTTGCGCGCTGCCAATAAAAATCCATATGCCATTTATTTCCGTGGCAATACATGATGACTGTATCAGTTGCAATTTTGGAAATACTGCCAATGTAAATCGCATGAATGGTTGTTGGTGATGTTTCGCCCGGAGCTTGCGAGGAAAGTGTGAATTTTGTAATCAAGGAATCCGGAATAGTATAAGAAGCATCAAGAATGAAATCCTGTGTGCCTGTATAATTATCCAATTTGTATTCCGTGATCTTGTCGGAAAGGTTGTATAGATTACTGTCCAACCGCAAGCAGGAAGAAAATGAAATTACAATTCCCGCAAGGAGCATTCCCAAAAAAGAAAAATATTTTATTTTCATAAGAATTAGAATAAACGATAAACACCAAAATAAATTCCAAAAGCTCCATGATGACTGATGCCCTTGTAATCAACAACGTTTGGAAGATTATTGACATAGGGAGCAAGGTATTTCGCTTCCAATTGATAATTCCATTTTGAATGAACGAAGGTTATACCAGCGTGTGCATTGAAAATCAGATGCACATTTTGTGGTTGGTGATGTGCCCTGTATTTTGAAAGTTCAATCCAATTATCACAACCAGCATAGAAAAAACTTCCTCGGCTATTATACTTCTTATATGCATTCAAATCAATTTGTGGCCAGCCGCGAAAATTATGTTCCCACTTATCAAAAGTTAGATTAGCAACAAGATTTCCTGAAACACCAAATCCATTTTTGCCTCTGTACAAATTCCTGCAAACACCAATGTCGGTTTGAAATACTCCAAACAGCAAGGAAGTGGTGTGAAAATTCCCGAAAACTGTTGTGTTGCTGTCAATGCCATAACCATAACCCACAGCTGTTAACGGAATCGGAATGATTGCTCCGGAAAAACCAATCGTAGGGCCGCCGAAATTTGCGGTGATTGCTTTTTGCTTCTCGGCAAGTGGAATTACGTAACGCGATGGTGCGCAGGAATTCATCGCAAAGAGAATGATCGCAACACCAAAAAATACTTTTTTCATAAGCATATTTATAAGCGAATAGGAATTTGCAAAGATGCGAGTTCCTTTTTTAATTCTGTAATGGAGATTTCTCCAAAATGAAAAATACTTGCAGCCAATGCAGCATCTGCTTTCCCATTCTTGAAAACGTCAATGAAATGGTCAATGGTTCCTGCACCACCGGAAGCAATGATCGGAACATTTACCGCCTCCGAAATTTGTTGGGTAATGTCAATCGCGAAACCATTTTTTGTTCCATCATTATTCATAGAAGTCAAAAGTATTTCACCCGCACCTAAACCAACAGCTTCTTTCACCCATTCCAAAGTTGGTTTTCCTGTTGAAACTTTTCCGCCATTGAGAAAAACAGTCCAACCACCATTTTCGAATTTTGTATCGACCGCAAGGACCACACACTGGCATCCAAACCTTTTTGCTAATTCGGCAATCAACTGCGGATTTTTAAAGGCGGAAGTATTTACAGATATTTTATCTGCACCATTCTCCAGTAATATTGAAACATCCTCAATGGATGAAATCCCACCACCAACAGTAAATGGAATATTTATTTTCGAAGCCACTTTCCGAACAAGGTCTGTCAATGTTTTCCTTTTCTCATTCGTGGCTGTGATATCCAGAAAAACAAGTTCATCCGCACCTTCATCCGCATAACGCATCGCGAGTTCAACAGCATCGCCGGCATCACGCAAATCAAGAAAGTTCACACCTTTTACTGTGCGACCGTCTTTGATATCTAAGCAAGGAATTATTCTTTTGGTCAGCACTGTAATTTTGAATTTTGTCCCCACAGAATTGTGTGGATAAATTTTGATTTGGCACTAAAGAAATTCTTTCAATTCCTTAAGTGATATTTTGTTTTCGTAAATGGCTTTTCCGATAATAACGCCTTCACAACCTAGCTGATTGAGTTGGCGAATGTCTTCGAGGGAAGAAACGCCACCGCTTGCCACCAATCGTAAACCAGGACAAGCAAAAAGAAGATGGCGATAAAAAGTAAGTGATGGCCCTTCAAGTAAACCATCCTTTGAAATGTCAGTGCAAAAAACATTTGAAATTCGTTTTGTCATTTGCTCTTGAATAAATTCAACTGCATCAATTCCTGTTTGTTCCAACCAACCACTCACGGCAATTTTCCCATCGCGCACATCTGCACCAAGAAAAAACTTTTCAGGTCCAAATGTTTGAACCCATTTATTAAAAGTTTCAGGATCTTTTACAGCCATGCTCCCAATGGAAACAAATGTAACGCCAGCATCCACGACTTGTTGAATTTCTGAATCGGTTTTTATTCCACCGCCAAAATCAATTTGCAGGGAAGTTGCTTTCACAATTTTTTCTAACACAGCCAAATTGCTTACACGCCCCAATTTTGCACCATCCAAATCCACTACATGCAATCGTGTAATTCCTTCCGCTTCAAATTCTTTCGCCACTTCAACTGGATCTTCGCGATAAACTTTTGAAGTTGCAAAATCCCCTTGTGAAAGTCGAACACACTTTCCATCGATGATGTCAATGGCAGGAATAATCGTAATCATAAAGCAAGAAAGTTTCGTAAAATAAATTCACCCGCAACGCCACTTTTTTCAGGATGAAATTGTACCGCGTGAAAATTCTCATACGACAATGCTGCGCTGAAAGGCAAAATATAATCTGTTTCCGCAGAGGTGAACGCGTCCATCTCCGCATAATAACTGTGCACATAATAAACATGTGAATGTTCCGGAACTCCTTTGAACAATGGGCCTTTCAAATTTGAAATCGTGTTCCACCCCATATGAGGGACTTTGAATTCAGAAAGTTCAGAAGGAATTGTAAATTTTTTCACATTCACTCTGAAAATTCCCAATCCATTGGTATGTCCTTCTTCCGTTTGGCGGCACATCAATTGCATTCCCAAACAAATTCCAAGAACTGGCTGATTTAGTGAAAGCAAAACCTCATCCAATTTTTTTTCCATCAAATATTTCATCGCAGAAGAAGCTTCTCCAACACCTGGAAAAATAACTTTGTCTGCCGCAATAATTTCCTCGTGATTTTCCGTCACAAAAGCATTCACTCCGAGTCGTTCCATCGCAAACAAAACGGATTGCGTATTCCCGGAATTATAATTGATGATGGCTACTTTCACAAAATTGGTAATTAGTAATTAGTAATCTTTTCACAGAAATGATTCTCTCAACTGATAGGTTTTTCTCAACTTCTCAATCAGCATTTCTGCTTCCGTAAAATTAAGGGTTTGTTGAGTATCTAAATGTGCTTTCCATTGAATTTTATGAATTTCATCAATAAACCATCACGAGGCATTACATTTCGGAACCGATTCTATATTCTATTCGTGAATAATTTGCAAAATAATTCTTAAGGATTAACGATTAATAAAATTACGCATGAGCTCTTCACCATATTCAGTCATGATGGACTCTGGATGAAACTGAACACCGCTCACGTCAAAATTCTTGTGTTGAATAGCCATTATGTTTCCAAATTCATCACGTGCTGTAATTGCCAATTCGGGTGACAATTCCTTTTCATCAACAACCCAAGAATGATAACGGCCAACATTAAATAATTTGGGTAAGCCAGAAAAAAGAAATCCGGAATTTTCTTCCTGCTTGATATTGGTAGAAACACCATGAAAAACATTTTCCAATTGCGCCAATTTTCCACCAAGTGCTACCGCAATTGCCTGATGGCCGAGACAAACACCGAGAATACTTTTTGTTGCAGCATATTTCCTTATCAATGGAATGAGCAAGCCCGCTTCTTCAGGAATTCCAGGTCCAGGTGAAAGAATGATTTTATCGAAAACTGCTACATCCTTCAAATCAATTTTATCATTTCGAAAAACCTCTACTTTGGCATTCGTAATTTTTTCAACGAGATGAACGAGATTATAAGTGAAAGAATCGTAGTTGTCAAATACAAGTATGCGTTTCATGTTTATTAGTTCGACTATTTACTAAACAGAAGCCAATCAAATCAGTATCTCCTAATAAAAAGAGAAGCGGTTTTGAACAAATTCATTGAAAAACAATTCTCTAATTATTGTTCCTCTTCAGCTGTTTCTTTAGCTTGTTGATCTCTTGGTCCACGCAGGTGAATGATCAGTCCGTTGAGAAAATTTCTTAGAATCTGATCGCCGCATTCCATGTATTTGGCATGGTCTTCAGCTCGGAAAATCGCACCTAATTCTGCTTCCGAAACTTTGAAATCGACAAGTGCAAGAATTTTAATGATGTCGGTGTTGCGGAGTTTTAGAGCGACGCGTAGCTTTTTGAAGATGTCGTTGTTTGTCATTTTTTGTTTTTGGAAAATTGTAGATTATGAGAAGTTTCTAAATAGCCCTGATTGCAGCGGTTAGCCCGCAGTGATGAAAGTTCATTGCAAAAAACTTGCGAGGACTAAAAGCGAAAAGCAGGAAAGGTGTTGGTGAATGAGAAAATGATTCCGCTCCTACTCCAACTAATTTCGCATAATTTTTTGTGTCCACGTTTTGTTGTCTTGTAAAATGGTAATAAAATAAATCCCTGTATTCTCTATGTAAATATTTTCTTCTTTCGATGAACAAGATAAAGTCTGCACAATTTGTCCAAGACCATCAGTGATGGTAATTGTTCTTTTTGCATCGTCCTTGAAAATTAAAATGAAATTTCCATTGGAAGGATTGGGATAAATCGGGATTTTTATTTCTGCTTGCTCGGGATGAATTCCATTGGAAAGTTGATTTAATTTATACTTTCGGAAAAAACGCCAGATTTCCACACTTGCATTGAAATCCATATTGGTGATATTGATATTTACTAGAGCGCCAGGCCAAGAATGTCCCCCGCCAATAATTTTATAAAACTCCACTGTGGCAGAAGAATCGCCACCGCTATAAACATAATGTTCGGCGGTACAACTATCAGCCAAATTAATATTGGGAAGGTTTGTAAATGAAGGAACAGGATTACAATGATTGAATTGCACCCAGAAATTCACAAGCGAATCGATGGGCTCAAAATTTGCATCGCCAGAAAATAAAACTGTTGCATCATTTGTTCCGTGAATTTGCATGACGGGCGTTGGATGAATGGGATGACACGCGTTTATGTGCGAATAAATCATATCGCCAGTGACAGAAGCAATTGCTGCAATTCGATTACTCAATAAATAAGCAAGATCGTAAGACATGAATCCGCCATTGCTCATGCCTGTACTGTAAATGCAATTGTGATCAATATTATAATGCGCTTCAATCGTGTCAATGAGTGCGGAAGCAAAACCAATATCATCGGGTCCACCGGGAGCATTGAAATTGTTCCAATATTGAAAGTTATTCGGATCTAAAGTTCCATTTGGACAAACGATAATGAAATTTGCAGTATCAGCAATTGGTCGAAATTCACCGTAAACCATTTGCTGGGTACTGTTCGAACTATAGCCATGAAAATTCATAACGAGTGGAACTGCAATGGATGGATTATAAATAGCAGGAACATACAACAGGTAAGTGCGATTGATTGATTGGTAAACAAAACTTCCTGTAATGAGACTTTGAGAAAAAGTGCTTAAGCTGAAAAATAAACTGAAGAGAAAGAATACCGTGATTTTAAATTTCATTTGCTTCAGGATGATTTGGCTAAAGGTTTTGAAGATGGTCTTCTAACAAATTTAGCTAATTATTCCCTTTGACATTACGTCTCGACCTTTCCGAAGGAATCACAAATAGAAAAACCCCTCTCCATTGGAGCTAATTTCTGTCCACAATTATTTAGAAATATGAACTATTAATTGCATCAAGTTTTCAGATGCTAGTTTTTCTTTCACCAGCAAATAT
>CAIQQJ010000170.1 GCA_903873905.1 uncultured Flavobacteriales bacterium | reverse complement strand
ATGGAGGTGTAAAAACTGAAGAAGCAAGATGTATTATTGAAACAGGAGATTCCATGCTTGCTGCCGTAGGATTTACCTATAGTCTTGGAGATTCTCTTGGAGATAGTTGGATTTTGCGAATGAATAATGTTGGAGATACAATTTGGACTAGAACAATGAACCTTCCATTAGTAGCTGATAAAGCATTTGGAATTGCAGATTGCTATACGTACAATCGATTATACATAGTTGGTCAGACTGCTGCGACAGGAAATGACGATGCTTATATTCAGTGCATAAACTATTCCGCAGCTTCAATTTATACGGTAACAATGGGCGCTGCTTCACATGATGATTTTTATGGAATATGCGTAAGACAAGATGGAACACTAGGTGCTGTTGGTACAACCTTTTCATATGGACTGAACGGCAACATGTATTTTTTTAAGGACAGAACAGCATGGGTATATCATACATTCGGAACGGTCGAGGAAGATGGAGGATACAGTATTGATTTTACTAAAGATTACGGATATATAGCTTGTGGTTATACTTATGGTTATAACAGTAATTATGGTCATCCCAATTTGTACTTGGTAAAGATCGATTCCACTGGATTTTCAAGCGGGGTGTTGAACATACGAGAATATAAATCCACATCGGAATTTATGGCCTCTACAGTTTTCCCAAACCCAATTCAATCCAATGCGACCTTTACTTTCGACACGAGAACTTCTATTGAAGGAAAATTACACATGACGATTTACGATATATCCGGAAGAAATGTGATGAATATTCCTGAATCACAATGGGTATTTAATTCCAGAAATTTCGCTTCATGCAAGATTCAACTTGAAGCATTAAGTAAAGGAATATATACTTATGATATTTTTGATGATTCAGGTGGAAGAACAAGCGGGAAATTTGTAATTTCAAATTAATCAAATACAACCCCTATGAAAACGAAGGACATCAAACAAAAAGTAATACTTCCTGCAAAACCACTAGCTGTTTATAATGCGTTAATGGATTCAAAAAAACATAGCGCGTTTACCTCTAGCGTTTGTAAAATTGGAAAGAAAGAAGGAGCTGTTTATTCAGCGTACGACGGATACATAAATGGAAAAAATGTAAAACTTGTTCCAGGAAAAAAAATTGTACAAACCTGGCAAGCGATAGATGGCGTTTGGCCTGAAGGTTATTATTCAGAAATCACTTTCGATTTAAAATCAAATCCCAAAGGAACAGAACTTACATTTCTGCATAAAGGTGTTCCAGAAAATCAAGTGGATGAATTTAAAAGTGGATGGAAAGAGCATTATTGGGAACCGATGAAACTTTATTTTTCAAAAAAATAATTGTTTCTGCTTAAAAAATATATTGCGCTTCTCATAACGCAGGATAAACAGATGATGTTTTTATTATGCGATCGATAGTATATTACTTCAAAATCGTGATGCATGTAATAAGTTGGAAAGAATATATTTCTAGTATTCTTATCTGAAATGATGTTTATTTCATTTCAAATAATAATGTTGATAAAAATAAATTGTTTTGGCATTGGGCACTTGGGGCAGAAACACTGGGTCATTCAAAGTTCAAATAGGATGAGTGCATTTCCATTTCATCAGAAAAGCAAACCTATTCAGCGGGCAATTGTCGTGTTACATCTAAGCTTTGTGTTCCAGTGTAGACCTTGAATCAAAAACATTTCCATTTTCTGGAAGACCTTATGTGGAATTGATTGGGAAATAAAATATGTGTCTGTTCTATACTCATATATTTTAAGTTTTATTTTGTTTATCATTGATACATAAACACTGAATCAATCCTCTAAAAATGAAAACAAAAACAAATTTCCTATTCATCGCAACTGTATTTGCTTGCACTGTATTGTCTGCACAGAGCATCAAAGACAATGACATTACCTATTCCTATGTGCGTCAACCAATGGAGCCACTGAAAGGATTTACGAATTATCAGAGTAAAGTGGAGCTTTCTTATGCAGCGGAAAATGTCGCTATGAAAGCAGAGTATGATAAAAAGTGTGCGGATGCAGAAGCGCAATACCAAAAAGACGTTGCAGATTTGCCTCAGAAAACAAAAGATGCTGAAGCGAAATACGCTCAGGATATGAAAGACTGGGATGTTAAGGACAAAGCTGCTGAAGATAAATATCAAAAAGAGTTGGCGGAATACAATAAAAAATCGCTGGCACAAAAACTTGCAGATGAGAAATTACTCAATCAAGGAAAACCTGTAAAACAATCGCCTCCTCAGCCGTATAAAAATCTTCCTCGCGAGCCATATAAGAGTTTGCCTCCTGTGCCGAATTACAAAAAGCAATATGATACCAATTTGCTAGCTTCCTCCTATCTCAAATTGGAAGGTTTCAATAATGCAACTGATAATGCCGTAATTATTACTGCAACAATTTCACAATTTGATATTCAAGGACCAAAAATGGTTACAACAGTCAAACAGATGACGCATGTTGTCAATGGACAATCTTCCAACTACAATCAAACCTATTATCATTATGAAACTTCCTACAAGCAGCCAATGTCTGTAAAAGTTGAAATTCCTGGTAAAGGAGTGATTTTTAATCAAACGATCGAAGAGTTCAACACTTACAAAGTGATTAAGACAAATGAAACTGATAATCTTCAAGCGCAAGGAATCTCAGATCCGACAGCCTATGCAAATAACCTTGCGGAAAAAACACTTGCAGAGAATTTGAAATATATCAATGAACTTGTCAATGCAAAATATGGTTTTTCAAAAGTTTCAAGGACCACAATTCTCAATAATGTGGAATCCAAAAAAATGAATTATGATGATTACCTATCAGCATACGACAACGCGCAATCTGGTTACAACATGCTTTCTTCGGATAAAGTTGGAGGATCGGCAAAATTAAAAGCTGCAATTGATACATGGGAAAAAGCAATGCTTGAATCAAATCCAAGTGACAAAAAGGCTCGTGTTGATGCTGATGTTACAATGGCTACTCGTTTTAACTTAGCAGAAGCTTACTTGATGATTGGTGATTTTGCAAATGCAGAAACACAAATTCAAAAAATCAATGCTGCTGATCCATCTAAAAAAGAAAAGAGACGTATTGAGGAACTTGATTTGCTTGAAAAAGATCTCAAATCACGAGCTGCTGCGAATAAATAAATTTAAAGATTCTGTTAATCCATATTTGTAAAACAGAAATAGTATTAATTATTAATGAGAAAGGCGGACAATTTATAGTCCGCCTTTCTTTTGCCAAATATTTTCTGATGAAAATTATAAATCAATTGGGTTGTTTAAGAAAATGTCTTCTATTTATTTGCGTACCATTTATTATACTCATCAATAATATCCAACAACTTCAGCATGCCATAACCTTTTTCTTTTGCTGCAACCTTTTTGGAAAGTTCAACATCATCGGCAACAAATGCTGCCATTTTATTTGCAAAACCAATTCCGAAATATTGTAGTGTAACTGGTTTTGGATTTGCGGGATCATTTGCCTTGAAAAAAACATCTTCGGTTTTTGGAGTGCCATCTGGATTTCGTGAACCATCTTCATCGTAAAAAGTGAATTCAGTAATTCCACCATCTTTCGCAACCAAGTTGAATCGTAATGGTTTATCAAGCAAACCTCCACTGTAATGAATGGAACGGTAGCATCTATCACCTACAAAATAACTGCTGATCTCTTCTGGTTTAAAATTTAGTACGCCATTATTATCATTTTCATTCGGATAAAAGACACATCTTTTTTGGCTTTCATAATTGTCACCATAACGGAGAAAACCATTTACAGTATCACCTTTTATGGAAACGTAATATCCCGCATATTTCCTTCCCACGTTGAAGGATAATACCTGCGCTCCTGCGGTCATTGCCACAAGTGAAAATGCAATAATTGCTGTAATTTTTTTCATGAAAGATTGGTTTTAAAGATTTATTCGGAATGAATAAATGTAATCTTAATTCTCAGAGCAAAGAATGCGCAAAAGACTATTCCCCAATATGAAAATTCAATAATCCAGAAATTGGAATTTCGGTTACTCTTCCCAGTTTCACTCCTTGCTCTTCAGCAACACCACGTAATATATTACTGAAATAAAAACCAACAGAACCAGTTACATGCAAAGGCAATTCTTTTGCATTCTTGTAACGTAAAATATGATGAATGAAAAACGACCTGAAATTTTCAATGACGAGCTCAGCGCATTGTTGTTGTTCTATATTTTGAAAAATGAATTTTGCAAACGACGCGAGGTAACGATTAGGCAATGGCTCTTTATAAATATGTTGAAGGATTTTTTCTCGCGACAAATCAAATCTTTTTACAAAATTCGCTTTCAGTTTTACTTCCATATCCTCGTATAAAAAAAGACGAAGTAAACTTTTTCCGAGCGCAGCCCCACTCCCCTCGTCACCTAAAACATATCCAAGCGAAGGACGATTTTCAATAATGTTTTTCCCATCAAAGCTGCACGAATTGGAACCCGTTCCTAAAATTGCAACAATTCCATTCTCTTGTCCACATAAAGAACGCGCAGCACCAAGCAAATCGGTTTGGATTTCAATTTTGCTATTTGGAAATATTCCAGAAAGTGCATTTTTCACAACAGCCTTTTTTTCATCCGCTCCACATCCTGCTCCATAGAAAAAAAGCTCTGAAGGAATTTGATTTCCCATTTGTTCCAACACTTCTCTTCGTAAACTTTCTTCCATCTCTTTGCCAGAAATCAGATATGGATTATAACCTTCAGAACGAAATGAACTGATTTTTCCGTTTTCGTCAATATAACGCCAATCCGTTTTTGTGGATCCACTATCGGCAATGAGCATTTTCATGAAGTGAAGATAATGAGGAATGAATTAACTGTTGAGATCAATCACCAGCAAATTATCTTTTGCCTCCACCAAATATTTCTTAAGTGGATTAATGGCGGGGTCCTTCACAACCATTCCATTTAGGTCAAATTCACTTCCATGGGCTGGACAATGAATAATTTGTTTTTGAACTGACAATGGATTTTGTTGGTGTGTGCAACGCATCAATAAACCCCAATAGGCTTTTTTCTCAGGAGAATTTCGAACAACAAGAATGTCATTTTCCAAATCCTTGCAGCGAACAAGAATGTAATTGACTTCTGGTGTAAAACTGCTTTCAGGAACAGTGATTTTTCCATTTGAAGGAATCGCTCTTACCATTGGAAAAGTTGCGCATGACTGCAATGCGGTGGAAATAATTCCAGCACCAGTTATTGCAGCACAAATGCCACAGGTCATTTTTACAAAATCTCTTCGTGTACTCATTTCAAAAACAATATCCCATTCCAATATTTACAAAACCTTTAGAAGCCACAAATCCGGAATTTGCAGGTAATGCACTTGGTGTTCCTGTTATTCGTTGAACATAATCCATTTTTACATCCACACCATTCAAGGGTTTCCAAGTTATACCACCAACAACATACGATTGTCGTAAGGTTGGATCATAAGAAACATTTTTCGCAACCGTTCCATTCAAATCAAGCGTTTCATAACGACCAAATACAATCAACGATTTTTCTTTTTTATCGAATAAGCTCAGCACATCATAGCCGAGTTCGGCATAAGCACCCCAAATCATTTCCGGACATGCATTTGCAAATGCATTGTTGATGGCTGTAGCATCAGGAATTTTTCCGATTGTTCCAATGGCTCGAAAAGAAAAACCCTTATTTGCGTATTGAATATTTGCTTCGCTCAGCAGTACAGGTGTGCCAAATAATCCGGCAGCAAGATGAAGTGTATCAGCAATGTTTTTCGCCAATCCAACACTTCCTCCATAATATCCCGAATATTGAAAACGAAAAGGGCCTTTGTAATATAAAAGCGATCCTGTAATGGCAAGATTTGTTGCAGTTGCATTTCTCCCTTCGAAACGTCCTTCACGAATTCCATTTCCATTTCCAAAACCTTCTGCATTTAATCCATTTAAAACTGCGAAAGACCAATTCAATCCAGGCAGTCGTGGTGTTTGTCCATAGATTCCTATTCCAATTTCACGCCAAGTTGCAGGAATTATTTTTGTTTCAACGTAGGGTCTATCGTTTCCATTGAAAGTTGGAGGAAGATGATTTTCATTGGTAATTCCGAATCGCGGAGTAAATAATCCAGTTGTGAGATAAATATCGTGGCTGAGATTAATTTTCAAAAACATTTGTTCGAATGCAATTTCGCCACCTGGTTCACCACCAGAGATTTTCGCATCCTCCACTTCCAACTCGGTAAACAAGGATATTTTTTTACTGAATCGATGGCCTACAAATAATACGCACCTTGGAATATTTGCAGTTCCTGTTTTATCGGTAAGATCATAGGAGACTTTAGCTTCACCATAACCTGAAATGAGAGTTGCAGCTTCTTTTGCAACAAGTCCATTATGAAGCGAATCTTCATTAGTCAATTCCTGAGCACTCGCGCGTAAAACAGAAAGTGAGGCGAAAATTATAAATAAATGGAAGCGCATTCTAGTTTGATTGATTTGCCATCAAATGTAAATTCGATACAAACAATCGTCAATACCTTAAAAAGGGTAATTGGAGATTTTCAATTCAATAAATTCCGGGAAGAATTCTTTTGGTCTTACGCATGTAATTCCTATAATCATCACCAAAAGCTTCCAACAAAAACTTTTCTTCAACATGCATGCGGTAGGCCATGATTATTAATATGGGAATATTTATTACAAAAATTGAAACCCAACTATTGAAAAGCATTGAAAATCCCAAGAACTCCAACAGCAATCCGAGATAACTGGGATGCCGGAGTTTTTTATAAAGTCCATCCATTTTCAATTGGTGATTCTTTGCAATAGCAACATCTACTGTGAACGCTTTTTTCAATTGTATTATGGCAGTATAACGAATAATAAAACCAAAAATCACTATTGCAATGCCGATATATTCCAATGATGGAAGTTGATCTGCTCTTGGAAACTTATAGGCCGTAAATATTCCAGCAGTAATTGAAAGGGCTACTACAGACCACAAAATGGCCATGCTGGACCTACCCTGTCTGATTTTCACTTCAGCTGACTTTGATCTTTTCAGAAGGAACAAGGTGAACTCTGAAAGGAAGAAAAGCAGCGAAATGGCGTTGATTAGTGCATTCATTATTGATTATTCAAATACGTTCATTCCATAATGAAGCACAATTCTAATCAATTTGTGTTGAAGCTAAAAAGGTTCGGAGAGATGATGCTATTCCTAATCGCGAATAAAACAAGGCCAGCCGTATTATTCACCCCCAATTTCGCCATGATATTTTTGCGATGTGTTGTGACGGTGTGCGCACTAAGGAAAAGCTTTTTCGCAATTTCCTTATTTGTCAATCCTTCAGAAACCATACCGATGATTTCTGATTCCCTTTGTGATATTTTCAATCCTGCACAAGAAACAAATTCGGGTTCATGAGAAATTGCATCATCAGTTCTCAAAACATCACTCAGGATTTTACCACAGAAAAACTGTTCTCCATTCGCCGTAGCTTCAATAGCCTCTAAAATCTCTTCCTTTCCACAATCCCGACACAAATAACTCGAAATGCCAGCCCTCAATGCTTCCGACAACATCCATCTATTTGGCTTATCTGAAATAGAAAGGAACCCTATTTCTGGATTTGACAATTTCACCTTTCGTATGATTGATATTCCAAAGGCCGGATCGTTATGATCGATGATAATTACACCACTTTTGAATGTTTCAGCCAATAATGAAAGATCATCTCCATTTAAAGCTTGACTATTAAACAGAAGACCTGAGTTATTAAAGATCATTGTTTTAATACCTTCAGAAACAAGGTAATTTGATTGTGCTATTAAGATCGGAATTTTCATATCTTTATTTAGACTGATTATACATAAGAGCCCAAAGATATATTTTCAATCGTAATCATCAACAATTAGATCGCTGATTTTTTCACAAAAGCTTGTTCTGGAATGTTGAAGATTTTGCCTTCTTCTCCTAGGAATGTTTCAGGAAATTCTATTTTGGCTTCTTCAAGCAAAGGGTTCAAATCCACATATCGAACAGAAAAGTGTCCAATAATCAATTTGCTCACTTTGGCTAAACGGGCAACTCTTCCCGCTTCTAAGGCCGTGCAATGGTAAGTTTGCTTTGCCCTTTCCAGCATTTCATGCAAAAAAGTTGCCTCATGGTAAAGCAAATCTACATCCTTAACTTTTTGAATTACGCGGTCATCAAATCTTGTGTCGGAGCAAAATGCATATGAACGCGATTTTTGTTGTCCTCTTGTAATCAAATGATTTTGAATAACGGTACCATCTTCCAAAACAGCATCTTCCCCATTTTTTATACTCATCATTTGGGATAAGGGAACACCATAATATGCAACTTGTTCTTTGTCAATAGAAAAGGATTTGGGCTTTTCTCTGAAAATAAATCCACAACAAGGAATCCTGTGGTTGAGAATGATGGTTTCAACAGTGAGTAATTTGTCTTCAAAAATAATTTCAGGTTTCTCTCCATTCAATTCATGCCAATGAATTTCATAACTGAGTTCAGTACCCGAAATTTCCATTTGCAGATCTATGATTTTCTGCAAGCCATAGGGAGCATAAACATGCATCTCATTCTTCCTTCCCAACAGATGAAGAGAAGACAGCAAACCCATTAAACCCAGGTAATGGTCTCCATGCAAATGACTAATAAAAATATGATTGATTCTCTGAAATCTGATTTTGAATCGGCGCAATTGAATTTGAGTTGCTTCTCCACAATCAATTAAAAAAAACCGCTCAGCTATATTTAATAGCTGAGCGGTTGGATTTCTTTTAGCTGTAGGCGTTGCAGAGCTGGAGCCAAGTATGGTCAGTTCGAACGCAGAAGCCATTAGTGAGATACGGTCATACGACGGGTAACAACATTGTCACCCATACGGAAAGAACACATGTAAACACCTGCAGAAAATGTAGATGTTTCCAAATCAAAACGATTTTGGCCTTTTGTTGCTGTCAATTTTTCTGTTTTCACAATTGAACCAAGAACATTATACATGGTAAATTGCAATTCACCATTATTAACAGCATTCAAAATAAATTCTGTTTTAGCATCTGTTGGATTTGGCAAACTTGGAGAAACAGAAAACACACCTGCTTCAAAACTGTTAATACCACTTGCTGGCATGATATGAAGGAAATATCCTGATTTTACAGATGGTTGTGGTGTTGGAATACTGAAAATGACAACAGTTCCGGTATAATAAACAACCAAAGGATAGATTCCATTGGAAGCAGGTCCACCATTTTCTTGACCAGCTGCAGCCATTCCTGTAAAAGCAACACATCCGTAACCAGTTCCTGGAGGTGAATTAGTTGGTGTTAAAAAAGTTCCGCTGGAAGGATTAGCTAAGTAAGAAAAATTTGCAGGAATTCCAGATACACTATCAATATGAACTTGTGTAATAGGGAAAGTTCCTAAAGATGTAACTGTATCCGGTTGAATGTGAAATTGAAGATCTGTTGTATATCCAGTTCCCACATAGGCAAGTGGTAAATTTGCAATGGTATCAGGAATGATGGAATAATTGGTATTTCCAGGAGCCCCAAATGAAAGAGGAGTGATTGTGCATTGAGCAAATGCACTTGCGCCAATAATAGACGCAGCAAACATTAAGTAGATTTTTTTCATAGTTTTTTTTTAAAAGGATTATTCCCCACGACCTAATTCCACATCTTCCGCAACTAAACGGTCAATGGCGCTGGAAATGTCGGGAGTGATTTTTAATATACTATCCAGCTGAGAAATAGAAATTAGTTTTTTGACGGGCTCCTGAAGTCCTGTTACAACAAGCACTCCATTTGCATTTTTACACAATCTGTTTGCAACAAGTATAGCACTGAGGCCTGAAGAATCGCAATAACGAGTTTCAGACAAATCAATGATTAGATTTTTAACGCCATCAGCATTCAAAACCACGAGTTCCGATTTCAGAGCAGGTGCGATCATCGTATCCAATTTTTCAGTTTGGATTCGGATTAAGCAATATCGCTCACTTCGTTCAACAGCAAATGGTTGGTTCATATGATACAAAATTAATCTTTTCCCATTAGGAACAAGAACCTTTTTTACAATTAGCTAAGTATTGAGGATGGTCAATTAATCATCGGAACGACCAGCGAGCAGGTAAAGAACGGCCATTCTTACAGCAACTCCATTCTCAACTTGATCAAGAATAATGGAATTTGCAGAATCAGCCACTTCACTGGTAATTTCAACTCCTCTATTTATTGGACCTGGGTGCATTATGGTAATTTCTTTCCCAATGCTATTCAACAAGTCCATATCAAGCCCATATTGCATTGTGTATTCCCGCAACGTTGGGAAAAATTTAATATCCTGACGCTCAAGCTGAATTCGCAGCATATTCGCAACATCACACCATTCCAAGGCTTTTCTCAGGTCATATTCAACTTTTACGCCGAGGGAAGAAATATAACGTGGCATTAAAGTTCTCGGTCCGCAAACCATTACTTCAGCACCTAATTTTTGAAGACAGAAAATATTTGAAAGGGCTACACGAGAATGAAGAACATCACCAACAATAACTATTTTCTTTCCTTTTACAGTGCCATGTTTTTCACGAATGGAAAAGGCATCAAGAAGTGCTTGGGTTGGATGTTCATGTGCTCCATCACCTGCATTTACAATTTTTGCATCTATATGTTTTGAAAGAAATACACAAGCTCCCGGATTAGGGTGACGCATGACCACCATATCCACTTTCATGGCAAGAATATTATTGACCGTATCAATAAGTGTTTCACCTTTTTTTACGGAGGAATTTGAAGCGGCGAAATTTACGGTATCGGCCGAAAGTCTTCGTTCTGCAAGTTCAAATGAAGTGCGCGTGCGAGTAGAATTTTCAAAAAACAAATTTGCAATGGTAATATCGCGAAGAGAAGGGACTTTTTTGATTGGGCGATTGATAACTTCTTTGAAATGATCCGCTGTTGAGAGAATTAGCTCAATATCATCCGTTGTGAGTTGTTTAATACCAAGGAGATGTTTTACGCTTAATTTCCTGCTCATGATTTAGTCGTTTGTTAAGAGCCAGATGTGATCTTCGCCGTCATTTTCCTTCCAATCCACTTTTACTTTTTCAGAAGATATGGTGTCAACAGTAACTCCTACATATTTCGCTTGAATTGGAAGATTTCTACTAAATCGTCTATCCACCAAAACCATCAACTCAACATCATTTGGTCTGCCAAATGCCATCATCGCATCCAAGCCTGCACGTATGGTTCTTCCAGTGAATAATACATCATCAATCAACACCACATTTTTACCCTCAATAATGAAATTGATATTTGTTTGATTCGGAACCAAATCTTTTTTCCTAAAATCGTCACGGTAAAATGTTGTGTCCAACTCACCATAAAGAATTTTATCATTTTTGAGAATTTCCTGAAGCGTTTGACGAATGCGGCGAGCAAGATTGACTCCTCTAGGTTGAAGCCCGATTATTACAGAATCTGAGAAATCGTCATGTACTTCGATTAACTGATGGCAAAGTCGGTTGATCGTAATAGAAAATTGTTGCGGTGTGAGTATGAGGCGTGGAGCCATAGCAGCCATTCAAAGATATAGATTCCTCAAACTTTCAAGTCTGATTTTTTTTATTTTTTACGAACACCCGTAATTGGATCAAGAAACAAGGAATCTCGCACTTCACGGAAACCAGGCTTTGGATAATCAACAAACACTACTTTATCGGTATAAACCAATGCTTTTTCTATTTGCTGAAAAGAAAATTTCTTTTGATTGAACAGGGAATCATGTTTCCAAATAAAACTTCCATCGTCAAGAGAAATTTTCCCTACAACGCCAAGTGCGGAGATATAGGCAGCCTCCCCATCCACAACTGGTCGGCCGGGATTTGGGACTGGAAACATTATTTTCCATTCAGGTTTCAGGGACTCTGCTTTATAAAGTGCGGCATATGTTCGAATTCCTTCTTGATACGTTTCTTGCCAAACAAAAAACCACTTATTTTCAGGATGTGGAATTACAAAAATCTCATCCACCAAAATCCCAACTTTCAAATCAACAATCTGACGTCTGAATTTTTGATTGGTATCGGCAATTTCAATTATACCTTTTTTAGAACAATAAATGAGCGTGTCCCCTATTCTTCCCATTGCATAAACAGCAGACATTTTCTGTTGCATGACAATTTCAGTACCAAAGACCAAACCAGACTTAATTTCTGAAGGTTTCCGAACGGTTACAGTATCTTTTGTTTGAACTTTTTTTACAGTTTTATTATTATTCCCACAGGAGAAAAAAAAGAAACATAATAATATTGGAAAAATAATTTCCCTGTTCATATAGAGGTATCAGAAATGCAAAAGTACAACACTGTAGCGATCAATTGTTAAGCAATTTTAGTGTTGGTTATGGTTGTGCATATCTTGAGCTGCACGGTATCGTAAATACTGCTGGCGAATTACCACAGCAAGGTCATAATCGCTGGCGTTTTTCAGAATTGATTCAGGTAAATTGAGATAATTAATAAAACTGTCAAATTCGGTTTCGTCCATAACAATAACACCTGCGCGCACATAAGTCCGAAACAAATCTTTTAAAATATCACGCTTACGATCTTCATTTTCTAAGATAGCAACTGCTTCGCGCGATTTACCATCTCGACTGAAACGCTCATACATAAAGGTGATTGGGCTAGAAACCGCATCTACAATTCCAACCGTTTGACGGGTCTGATCTTTTCCAATTGCATCACGTTCCTTTTTTATTTCGCCTAAATCTTTTACCGGATAAATGGACACCGCATTTAAAGTTGTAGTTTTCATTTGTAATCCAATTCGGATTTGATAAACATCTTTGGGAAGAGAATCACGAAAACAAATTCGAACAACTTCATAACCACCTGCCGTTAGCAAAAAGGTATCTGATTTTAGTCCTGCAATAGTAAATATTCCGCCAGGCCCAGAAGTTTGCCCTGTACTAGTTCTTTTATTAATGATAATTGCTGCGACATAAATAGAACTGTCGTTCTTGTCATAAACTCTACCGCGAACAGTAATTGGAGAAGATGTTACAACAGAATTGGGCTGTGCATAGACATTAGCACAGTGAATACAAATGAAAATAAAGAGAATGTTTCTCAAGGATTTCACAAATATAAAGGTAGCGCTTTCTGAGGATTCAGGTTGTGCGTCGCTTGAGCCATTTATAAATTCGAGACGACCCTTGAGATGAGTTTTTTTTCTTTTGCGGTTTCCCGTTTTTGTCAACCTTAACAAACGTGTTGGGTGGTGACCATTTTAATCCAAAATTAAATGCGGTATCCGAAATACTGATGAGGTCGCGTTTTTCAGATGCAAATCGAATTCTGAAATCAATATATCCTTCAAAATAATTACCAAAATGATGATCAAATCCAACGCCCATATTACCTCCAACCCAATCCTGATTAATGGTTTTTCCAACATACCACCCCTGATTATCATTCAAACTTGGACCTACAAAAGTACCTGACCATTTCATATAATTCATCCCGAAAAGGAAACGGAATTTCAAATCACTATTGGCCATTCCCATCAATAGATTTCCATTGAGTTCCGTATTCCACGCATTTATATTTTCAAACCCGGGACTAGAATTGTGTTTAAAAAACCAAGAATATTCTGCCGACCAAGCAAACCAAGGATGTGTAACATAACTCAATCCTACATTAATCCCAGGTTTGTATTGTCCGCGAACTTCCTTTCTATTATTAATTACCGAATAAGAAAATGCAGCTGAAGGCGCAAAATGTTTGTGGAATTTTGGAGGGCTTGAAACAAAACCCGTGTGACTTTGCTGTGCAAAAATACTTATGGAAAAAAGAGAAAAAGCTAAGAGTTGCATTTTTTTCATAATACAAAGTAAATGAAACACTTTACATTAATAACCAAACATTACAAGAGGTCGTATTTGCCTTATAAGTGGATCATATTTTTCGCATAAATATTATTATATATTTGTCTACCCTACAAAACTCCTATGCGATTTTATCGTTTTCTCTCAGCCTTGTTTTTGCTATTTTCCTTGCCAATTCATTCACAATTTATTGTTGGATGGAATGGTGGTTACGCATTTGTTCCTGACCTCAATAAGGAAATTTATATTTATAATGAAATCAATAAATCCGGTCTCAAAAAAGAGATGAATCTGGTTCATTTAAACCATGGTCCTGCCGTTGGTGCAAGAATTGGAGGGGATTTGTTTTATGAATTTCTTTATTCATGGAAAGGTGCTAGCGTCACCTCCAAATTCGATTCTGCCAACGTTCCCATGGTTAGGCAATTGAAAGTTTACCAATACTCTTTTAATTTTGGATTTGGTTTTAGAGCAAACGGTTGGACTATTGGAGCAAGTTTTGATTTTGGACGTTTCAGAGGAAAAGGAAGACGAGGTACCGAAGCCAACATCAAGAACATTGCATTCGAAAAATTGTGGACTGACCCCAATCCATTTGGATTGTTAAGTAGAATAGTTCCTGTTCATTACACCATTTTTGCTGAATACAAGTACAAAATATTCGGTTTCCGACCATATGTTCAATTCGCTGCAATGAAAATCGACCTTGGCACCTTGGATTATTGGCTTTTGGGAACTTATCTTAACTATGGCGAATTTATGCAGGAAAAATTTGTGAATTGTGGAATGATGGTTTCAATTCAAATCGGGAAAAATTAAAATATAACACTTCTCATTTTTCAAAATCTTCACGTTGGAATAATTGTAAAAAATAACCCCTCATGCGTAAATTCCGGAATCTTATAATACTTGTCGCATTTCTCCCCTTTCAAATAAAGGCTCAATTAGCTTTTTCATTTTCCGCTGATGCCGGTTATGCTGGATCCACTGTAAAATCAGCAGAACTGCCCATTTTCCTTGCAAGTTATAATGGTTATAATGGAAGTACAATGAGTACGCCATTTAAAATGGAGCAAAGTGCAGCCCGAGGAAAATACGTAAATTTTGCAGTTGGTATTGGGAGTTCAAAAGGCAAATTCTTTTTGGGTTTTGGCAGGTATCTTGTTCGAACACCTGCAAACGAAGCTAAATTTAATAGTGGTGAGGCAAGAGATATCTCTGTTGAATTAAAAGATGCCTCTACAGAAATGGGATATCGATTTGATGCAGGAAGATTGACTGGCGGACTACAAATGGACCTGATACTAAGAACAGTTTCTATTTATTCCGAATATGTTTTTCCTGATGGTTCCAGAAGTCTTTCAGCTGACCACATGTTAAATGGAGTGTATACAAATTTCAGATTGCAAATTGGATTAGGAGCAAATTTGGGATATAAAATTTTACCTCATTTGTATGTGATAGGTAAATGCGATTATGTTTTTCAAACCGACAAAAGTCACCCTGAATATCACGATTTTCAAGATTTACAGATGTTCAGGGATGTGGATTATTTACCTAGAGATATGGCAGGATATGTGGCAAATTCTTGGAACTCCGTAGGCAATAGCATCAGCAATGACATTCACGGCTTGCGATTTGGAATTGGCCTTCAATTCATGATTTCTAATAACGAAGAATAACATGAAAAAAAATATTCGAATACTAATTTCGTCACTGATAATTGCTGCAGCTTTCATAGGTTGCGACAAGGGCGACATGAAAATCAAAAAACTGAATCATGGCAATGGAATTTGGACAATTGAATCCGTTCATTACCAATATTACAATTTAGGAGGCTCTAGCGTCATTTCCGATTCTACAATTTCAAATCCAGGAGAATTGATTTTCTTCAAAAATGCTACTCTTGATGCCTTATACGATTATTACCTATTGGTAGCAAACATGAAAGATATTAATGGAAATGTTTCTGCCTATAGAGGTGAGATTTTCTTTGACAATGAACGTGCTCACATTACCACTACGGTTGATGGTGACGCTATTCCTTATCAGGGTTTATGGACAGTTGAAAAATCGAACCGACTAAAACAGGTATGGTCGATTTTTAGTGTGCGAACGGATGGATCACTCTATTCAAAGACCACCCTAAGTTTGAAGAAAAAATAGAATTCCTCAAATTGATTTTCCAACGGCGGCTATTCAAATTTAATTTTATTGGCCAAATAATAGTCCTCATCCTAAAAATTACCACTCGAAACGAAAAAAGAGTATTTTTGCTGAAACCACATTTGGACTGAAACCATTCCTATGAAACATCGATTTTTGCCGGTATTGCGACTTATTCCGGCTGCCGCGCTTGCGCTTGTTCTGAATTCCTGCGGGAATGACAGTAACAATACCAATGGAAGTGATACGACTGCTGCGGATACCGCTACGGTTAAAACAACTTCTACAGACACTACATCATTTGATCCTGGTGTTCCTTCTCCAAGCGAAATTTTCGCTTTTATGAAAACCGCTGGAACTGCTAATGTGAGTGCTGACAAACTCAATTCTCCTGATAACGAGAAAAAATATGACAGCAAAAAAGCGCAATCTTTAAATCTTGGCATATATTCTGCAGACTTGCTGTATTGCGCAACGTTTAATGTCAGTAATAAAGTTGTTGCCTATTTCGGAACATGCATGCGCATGGGAGATAAATTGAAAGTGGCAACTAATCTTACCGACAAAGACAAAGACAGGATTAGTAAGAATGCTGGCAATGGAGATTCGTTAGTTGCTATTTCAAACGATCTTTATTTATCATCATTTGATAATCTTGTAAATAATCAGCGTGGTGGTGATCTTAGCCTTATGCTTGCTGGTGGTTGGGTAGAAAGCCTTTACCTAATGAGCAACATGGTAAAAGATTTCGAAAAAGAAAAACCTACTGTTGAACGTATTGCAGATCAGAAATTATCGCTTGACAACTTGATCGAATTTATGGATAAACATGCTGACAATGAAGATGTGAAATCTGTGAGAACACAAATGAAAGATTTACAAACTATCATGAATGAAGTTTCTTCCTCTGCTAATACATCCGTTTCAGGTCCAAAGAAAAATGGAAAAATTGTAATTGGTGGTGGTTCAAAATCTAACATTACCAAAGCTCAATTCGAAAAAATTGCTTCAAAAATTGCTGAAATCAGAAACAGTTTCATCAGCGCTCAATAATTGAAAAAAAAATATTTAAAGATATAGCTATGAAAAAGTTATCAATCTACCTGATGCTTACAGCCATGATTGGCATCAATCTTCCACTTACATCACAAGCTCCTTGTGTTACTTTCCATCGTTCTGAAGGTTGTAGTCAAGCTTCTGAAGGCGGATTCATTTACAATTCACAATCCAAAAGTGGACTTTTTGCGAAGGGAACAACTTCTAAACTCAAAGCAATTTTCTATTCTGGCTTTGATTATTCCCTATCACTTTGTGCTGATAAATCATTAGGTGATCAAATCGGAATGGTTCTTTCTGATGCAAAAACAGGCGAAGTGCTTTATGATAATGCAACAGACAACAAATCAGGACACATGGAATTCTCTTGTGAAACAACAAGAAACATGTTCATCACCATTACAATCCCAGGAAGTGGTCCAACTAAAGGAAAAACTGCTGACGCTGCTTGTCTTGGTATCCTTATCGAACAAAAAGTTACTCCGAAAGTCGGATTCTAATTCTTAATACAATCTTTCCACAAAGCCCCGTCTTCTCATTGAATGACGGGGCTTTTTCGTTTTCTTTGTTCTCCTAAATTTTATTCTTATGCAATACAAATTTCCACTCATCGCAGTATCAACTTTAATTCTAATTGCTGCTGTTTCAGAAAAAGCAAAAAAATGGGATGTCAATAATCCTCCTGGTGATTATAAAGAAGTTTCATTTACTGTAAATGAAGGCACTTGGATGAATTTGGATGTTAGCCCAGATGGAAAAACGATTGCTTTCGATTTATTAGGAGACCTTTATTCCATTCCTGTGGCAGGCGGAACTGCTACTCCATTACAAACTGGTCATGCATGGCAATGTCAACCTCGCTTCAGTCCTGATGGAAAAAACATTTGTTTCACCAGCGATGAAGGTGGTGGTGATAATGTTTGGGTGATGAAAGCGGACGGTTCAAATGCAAAACAAGTAACCACCGAAAATTTCCGATTGCTCAATAATGGTGTTTGGTCGGCAGATGGACAATATATTATTGCCAGAAAACACTTCACTTCCACTCGCTCGCTCGGAGCTGGAGAAATGTGGATGTATCATTACACCGGCGGGGATGGAATTCAATTGACAAAAAAGAAAAATTCACAGCAAGATGTAAATGAACCTTGCGCTTCTGCTGATGGAAAATATTTGTACTACAGCGAAGACATGTATCCTGGTGGATATTTTCAGTACAATAAAGATCCGAACAATCAGATTTATGTAATCAGACGTTACGATTTCAAAACAGGTGAAATTTCTGATGTAACGGGCGGTCCTGGTGGAGCGTTTCGTCCTCAGGTTTCGCATGATGGAAAATTACTTGCCTTCGCACGACGTATTCGTGAAAAAACAGTTTTGTATTTGCGTGATCTTGCAACAGGAGAAGAATGGCCTGTGTATGATGATTTGAGCAAGGATCAACAAGAAGCTTGGTGTGTGTTTGGTGTTTACACTGGTTTTAATTGGATGCCCGACAACAAACACATTGTGATTTGGTCGAAAGGAAAAATTAAAAACATTGATATTGCAACTCAAAAAGCAATTGATATTCCATTCTCCGTAACAAGTTCACATCACATTTACAATGCAAACAGATTTCCACAAAACCCAGCACCTGATCAATTCACTGTAAAAATGATTCGTGGTGCTGTTACTTCTCCTGATGAAAAAACGTTAGTGTTCAATGCTGTCGGTTACCTCTGGAAAAAACAATTGCCCGATGGAAAACCTGTTCGTTTGACCAACGGAAAAGATTTTGAATTTGAACCGTCCTTCTCAGCTGATGGAAGCAAAATTACATTCGTAACTTGGAATGATGAAAACATGGGAGCGGTCATGACTGTTCCAGCAAAAGTTCCTTCTGCTCCACAAAAAATCACAACTGAAAAAGGAATTTTCAGAACACCATCATTTTCTCCCGATGGAAAAACAATTGTATTCTGGAAAGAAAATGGAAATGATCACCAAGGTTATGCATTTTGTGTGAAGCCTGGAATTTATACGGTTTCTGCAACTGGTGGCAATGCCACTTTCCTATTCGATGAAGGTGCACAGAAGCCAACTTTTTCTACTGATGGAAAAATGATTTATTATTTTGCTGACAATGGCGATAGTAAACAATTGGTTGCATTCGATCTTGATAAAAAAATCCATAAGCCGGTCGCATCTTCTCAATATGCTTGGGAAATTGTACCAAGTCCCGATAACAAGTGGCTTGCATTCCGAGAATTATTCAAGGTTTATGTTTGTGCTTTTCCTCAAACAGGACAAACACTTGATGTAGCAAAAGACATGGGATCGGTTCCTGAAAATTGCGTAACGCGTGATGCAGGACAAAGTTTACATTGGAGTGCCGACAGCAAAAAATTGCATTGGACAATGGGTGATGCTTATTTCACGCGAGAGATTTCCAAAACTTTCGGATTTGTTACCGATGGAAAAGATTCAATTCCCGGATTTGATACAACAGGTTTGAAAATTGGTTTAGTATTGAATAGCGATAAACCAAAAGGAACATTGGCATTTACAAACGCGAGAATCATTACTGTTGATGCAAATAATTCAGTGATTGAAAATGGAACTGTCGTTGTAAAAGAAAATAGAATTATTGCTGTTGGAAAAACCGGTGAAGTACAAATTCCTGCCGATGCAAAAGTGATGGATTGCGCAGGAAAAACAATTATGCCTGGCATGGTGGATGTGCATGCGCATCTTGGAACTTTCCGACAAGGATTATCGCCGCAAAAACAATGGAGTTATTATGAAAATCTTGCTTTTGGCGTAACAACAACGCATGATCCTTCTTCCAATACCGAAATGGTTTTTTCACAATCGGAAGCCGTGAAAACTGGCAATATGATTGGGCCAAGAATATTTTCTACAGGATGGATTCTTTATGGAGCAGAAGGCGATTTCAAGGCAACCATCAATAATTATGATGATGCACGTTCTGCTGTTTATCGTACACAACAATGTGGTGCCTTCTCTGTAAAAAGTTACAATCAACCACGACGTGATCAACGCCAACAAGTAATTACAGCAGCAAGAAATTTAAAAATGATGGTTGTTCCAGAAGGAGGATCTTTTTTCTACCACAACATGACCATGATTCTTGACGGTCATTCTGGAATTGAACACAACATTCCTGTTGCGCCACTTTATGATGATGTTGTGAAACTTTGGAGCGCAAGTGAAACAGGATACACTCCAACATTAATAGTTACATATGGGGCAATGAATGGAGAATGTTATTGGTATGAGCATTCCAATGTTTGGGAAAATAAACGTTTGATGAATTTTTATCCAAGAGGAATTATTGATTCTCGCTCACGCCATCGTGTGATGTCGCCAGAAGATGAATATCAGAATGGATTTATTCTTGTTTCACAAGCGTGCAAGAAATTGTCTGATGCTGGTGTGAAAGTAAATCTTGGTGCGCATGGTCAATTGCAAGGTTTAGGTGCGCATTGGGAATTATGGATGTTGGCTCAAGGTGGAATGTCACCAATGCAAGCTATTCGTTGCGCTACCATGAATGGAGCTTGGTATATCGGAATGGATAAAGAAATTGGTTCCATTGAAACTGGAAAACTTGCTGATTTGCTTATTCTAGATAAAAATCCGCTTGACGATATTCACAACAGTCAATACATCCATTACACAATGGTAAATGGTCGTATTTATGATTGTGAAACCATGAATGAAGTTGGTAATTACGATAACAAGCACACGAAATTCTGGTGGGAGGCAAATAAATACAGTCCAAGTTTCAACTGGCATGAATCAACCAATTCATTCATGGAAGATGCTTGTGGTTTGGATGATTAACCTTCTGTAATTTTTGTCAGCAATCAACAATATTGACAAAGAAGTAAAACATATTTCTTTTGCGAAAAGAATTTTATTTGTAACCCATTTTAATGCAAGATCCCAAAACCATACTGAGTAAATATTGGGGTTTCGACAATTTCCGTCCTTTGCAGGAAGAGATTATCGGGAGCATTTTGAATGGAAAAGATACACTTGCTTTATTGCCAACTGGCGGAGGAAAATCAATCTGTTTTCAGATTCCCGCAATGTGCATGGAAGGAATTTGCATCGTGGTTTCTCCCTTGATCGCATTGATGCATGATCAAGTTGATAATTTGAAACGTCGCGGTATTTCTGCAATTGCAATTACTTCGGCCATGCGTAAAAGGGAATTGGATATTGCATTGGATAGTTGCGTTTACGGAAAAATTAAATTTCTCTATCTCTCCCCAGAACGTTTGCAAACTGAACTCGCTCGGGTACGCATCGCCAAAATGAAAGTGAACATGATTGCTGTTGATGAAGCACATTGTATTTCCCAATGGGGATACGATTTTCGTCCACCCTATTTGCAAGTTGCCGATCTGAGAGATATTTGTCCGAATGTTCCTGTACTTGCATTAACAGCAACCGCCATTCCAAAAGTTGTAGAGGATATTCAGGAAAAATTATTTTTCAAAACGAAAAATGTTTTCAAAACTAGTTTCGGCAGAAGCAATCTGGCATACATCGTCAAGAAAACAGAAGACAAAATTTCTCCACTGATAAAACTTGCCAATCAAACAACAGGAAGTGGAATTGTTTATGCAAGAAGCAGAAGAAAAACAATGGAAGTTGCAACGCTGCTTTATAAAAACAATATCTCAGCAACTTTTTATCATGCAGGACTTTCAAGTGAAGAGCGAAACAAACGCCAACAGCAGTGGTTAAGTGGCGCAGCAAAAGTGATGGTTGCAACCAATGCATTCGGAATGGGAATTGACAAACCGGATGTTCGTTTTGTGGTACATCTTGATTTGCCTGACAGTCCTGAAGCCTATTTTCAGGAAGCAGGAAGAGCGGGACGTGATGGCAATCCTTCTGGTGCAATCTTATATTACAACCCAAAAGACATTGATGATCTTGAAAGAAATTTTGAAGCATCTTTTCCTCCATTGGATGAAATCAGAAGGACTTATCAGGCGCTTGCAAATATGTATGAGGTTCCTGTAGGTGCAGGCGCAGGAATGACCTTGATTTTTGATCAGGAGAGATTGTGCAAGACTTACAAATTGGAAACGGTAAAGGTTTTCAACAGTTTGAAATTTTTGGAGAAGGAAGGTTACATAGCAGTTGGTGATGCCGTTTTTACGCCTGCACGATTGAAAATGTTGGCAAGCAATGAAACACTTTATAATTTCCAAGT